>CAZWKH010000007.1:0-21023 GCA_964633885.1 uncultured bacterium
AGTTCGTGATCGAGACCGCCCGGTCGCAGTTCACGCGGCTGGCGGTGCACCTTCTCTTCGGCGTGTACTCCGTCCCCGTCGGCCAGCTGGTGACGCTTCTCCTGGGCGGGCTCGCCGGCGGCGTTCTTCTTCACACCCTGGCCAGGTCCTCCCGGGGCCACGGTGTGCCCGATGTCATGGCCTGCGTGGCGGTGGGCGGCGGGCGGATCGCGCCGCGGGTGGCCGCGGAGACCGCGGTGACCGCGGGCGTGTGCATCGGCGCAGGGGGCTCGGCGGGGCCCGAAGGGCCGATCGTGCAGATCGGCAGCTCGATCGGTTCCAGCATCGGCCGGTTCATGGGCATGTCCACCGAGCGCCTCCGCGTCCTCGCCGCCTGCGGCGCCGCCGGGGGCATCAGCGCGATCTTCGGCGCTCCCCTGGCCGGCGTCATGTTCGCAGTCGAGGTGATCCTCGGGGACTTCGGCGCGCGGGCCCTGACCCCGATCGTGCTCTCCTCCGTGCTGGCGGCCGTGACGCACCAGGTGTTCGTGTCCTGGGAGCCCAGGTTCCTGGTGCCGGACCATGGGTTCATCCAGTTCCGCGAGGTCCCGCTCCTCGTGGTGCTGGGCGCGCTCGCGGGGGTCGTCTCCTGGATCTTCATCCGGCTTCTCTACCGGGTGGAGGACGCGTTCCGGGAGGCGTGGATTCCCGGGTGGCTGAAACCTGCCGTGGGGATGACGGGGGTCGGCGTCCTGGCCTGGGGGATTCCCCAGGTCCTGGGGGACGGCTACGGGGTCATCACGGACATCCTGAACGGCCGGATCGCCTTCGGAGTTCTCGGGATCCTGATCTTCGCGAAGCTCCTCGCCACCTGCCTCACCGTGGGCTCCGGGAATGTGGGAGGACTCTTTGCGCCCTCGCTGGTGATCGGGGCGACTCTGGGGGGCGCCTTCGGCATGGCGGTCGAGCATTTCCTGCGCCCGGGCGACACCGGAATCATCGCCCTCTACGCCCTGGTCGGCATGGGGGCCGTCATCGCCGGCACGACCCACGCCACCATCACCGCCATCCTGCTCATCTTCGAGCTCACCGACGACTACGCGATCACCCTGCCCACCATGCTCGCGGCCGCCACGGCGGTCGTGCTCGCCTCCAGGCTCCAGCGCGAGTCGATCTACTCGCTCCAGCTCGTGCGCAGGGGGATCCAGCTCAAGCGCGGAGTGGAGGTGGGCGTGCTGGCCTCGCTTCGGGTGCGGGATGTGATGCGCGAGGTTCCCGGGCTGGTGCCGGAGGCCATGCGCTTCGACGAGCTGCGCAGCCTCATCGAGCGCACCACCGAGAACACCTTCCCGGTGGTGGATGCCGAGGGCCGCCTCACCGGTGTGATCGCGTACCAGGACATCCGCAACATCCCCTCGCAGCAACGCAGTCCGGACATGGATCGCCTGGTTCTGGCCGGGGACATCGCCTCGCGGGATCTGGTCGTGGTGCGCGAAGAGCAATCCCTGGACGAGGTCATGAACCTCTTCGGACTGCGCGACCTGAGCATGCTCCCGGTCGTCGATTCGCCGGAGGGCATGCGCCTGCTGGGCGTGGTCTACCGGAGGGATGTGCTGACCGCGTACCGAAGGGCCCTGCTGGACCGGAGCGGGTCGGGAAGCGGGTAGGCACGAACGGCGGCGTGGCCGTCCGGAAAATCAGATCCGGGACTTGTCGAACGCCGTTTCCCCCGGGTGACAGTTGCCTGCACCCAACGGGCCCGAGGACCAGGTTTCGCACCGGACCGGCCACGCCGCCAAAAGATAAGACTAGTCCCGGAATGCAGTTCCCTGGTACGAAACAGTTCTAAATTCTTGCAAGAAAATCACAAGGAGTCGGCGTGACCACCCCGGACCTGCTGGAGCAGTTCCTGGAAGCGGGGCAGGTGCCGGAGCGCATCCCACCTGGGGTCCACCCCGATCAGGGCGATGAAGGGCTCTCCCTGGTCGCGGGCCTTTTCGAGGCAGTCCATGGCCGCGTCAATCCTATCCCGGGCGATGTTCACCACCGCGCACCAGAACAGGGACAGGCGCTGCCGGCTGGCAGCGGTCGAGAAGTCGGCCAGATGGGCCTTGGCCGCTTCCTTGTCGTCCATGCGCAGGTGGATGCAGGCGAGCATGGCATGCACCCAGGGAGGCGTCGCCTTCGCGTTCATCCGCTGGAAGATGTCGCGCGCCGAGGCCAGGTCCCCGTCGAGGGCATGGGACCATCCGAGGAGGAAAGTGGCCCAGGTGAAGCGGGGCTCCAGCGCCGATATGGCCTGGAAATGCTCCACGGCCTTTCGGTATTCCCGCCGCATCATGAGCGTGAACCCGAAGAGGACATTGTTCTCCAGGGAGGTCGGGTCCAGGGACAGCGCCAGGCGGGTGCGGCGGAGGGCCTCGTCGAGCTGCCCCGTGGCGATCATGTACTGGGCGTAGCCGCGGTGGGCGATCGTGGACAGGGGGGACATGGCCAGAGCTTGCTCGAAGCGGCTCCGGGCGTCCTCGAAGCGGTACCGCCCGCCCAGATCCACGAAGCCCAGACAGACGATGGCGTCCGTCAGGGAGGGGGCCAGCTCCAGGGCCCGGCTCGCCGCGGCCTCGACGCGCTCCGCCCCCTGCCTGCTTGGGTACATCCCCAGCCACCACATGTGATAGTAGGCGCGCGCCAGCGCCGCGTGAGCGAGGGCGAAGGAGGGATCGAGGGCGATGGCCTCTTCGAAGAAGGCGACGCTCTTCTCGAAGGAGTCCCGCTCCAGGGCGAGCTGGCAGTACCGGCCATGGAGGTAGGCGCGGAAGGCGGCAGGATTCTCCGTGAGGTTCCCCGGCTCCGCGAGGGCGGTAGCGGCCTCGAGCCTCTTGATCACTCCCCGCGTGATCCTGGCCGCCACCTCGGTCAGCTCGCTCACGGGCAGGGAGAAAGAGTCCGCCCACAGGACGACCTCGTCTTCCACGCAGATGAGCTGGGCGGTTACCGCGAAGGTCTGGCCCGACTGCAGGAGCGTTCCCTCCAGTACGGCGTCGACTCCCAGCGCGCGGCCTGCCGCGGCGCCGGCCAGGGTCGTGTTCGCGTAACTCCTGGTGGAGCTGGCCGGGCGCACGGAGAACTCCCGCAGCTGCGCGAGCTCGGTGGAGATGATTTCCGAGAGCCCCAACCCCACATACTCGGACCCGGAAGGAAGCCCGGCGGCGCGGAAGGGAAGCACCGCGACCTGGCGGATGCGGGGTATGGTCTCCGGCGCCGGAGGTTTGGGAGGAGAGATCCCGCCGTCGTGGTCTGTAAGCCGCACATCCGCGACGAAGGAGTAGCCGCGCTGTGGAACCGTGACGATGTAGCGGTGATCGCGCGGCTTCTCGCCGAGGATCCTGCGCAGGGACGCGATGTTGACGCTCAGGTTGGCTTCCGTGCCGATCGTGTCCGACCAGACCATCTCGATGAGCTGGTCCTTGGTGAGCAGCTTGCCGCGGTGTTCTATGAGCACGATCAGAAGGCGAAGCGGTTTTGGCGGGATCGCAACGGGTTGACCGTCACGCCACAAGATGCGGCGGTCAGGGTCCAGCCTGAACCGCCCGAACGCGTAGTGAAGTCGCTCGGATTCCATTCCCCAGTGCCTCGCTGCTGTCCGATATTGTAAAAAGTGCCGACAGAAACCCAAGGCGTGTCGCCCCGGTCGGTGCACCCTGGCCCGGCGGGGCAGTCTGGGGGAATTGACGATTGGTATTTTAGTGCAATCGGGTCGCAGAGGGGAAGCGGTCAATCACCGAGCGCCGCATCCTCGCCTTGCGCGACCGGGGCGGCGAGGCGGCCGTCGGCCCTGACCACCTCCTCCAGGACCCGCCCGCGCAGATCCTGAAGTCCCTCGCGGCGCAGGGCGGAACAGACCACGGAGCCCGGGTGGCGGGCCCGCAGGCCGAGCACCGGGACCTCGTCGGCCGCATCCGCTTTGTTTATGACGAGGATCATCGATTTGCCCGATGCGCCGATCTGCTCGAGCACCTTGAGCACCGCCTCGATCTGCTCCTCCGCGGCGGGATTGGATGCGTCCACGACATGGAGCAGGAGATCGGCCTCCGTGACCTCGCGCAGGGTCGAGCGGAAGGAAGCGACCAGGTGGTGGGGAAGCTTGCGGATGAAGCCTACGGTGTCCGTGAAGAGGGTCACCTGGCCTTCGGGGAAGCGGTAGCGGCGGGTGGTGGCGTCGAGGGTGGCGAAGAGACGGTCCTCCGTGAGCACCCCAGCTCCGGTTAACGCATTCATCAGCGTGGACTTACCGGCGTTGGTGTAGCCCACCAGGGCGGTCCGGTGCACCCTGTGGCGGCGGGCCCGCTGGACCTCCCGCTCCCGGTCCACCTCCTCCAGACGCCGCTTGAGGAACGCGATCTTCTCGCGGACGCGGCGGCGGTCCACTTCGAGCTGGGTCTCGCCGGGGCCGCGGGTGCCGATGCCGCCCTGCTGACGAGAGAGATGAGCCCACATTCTCGTGAGCCGGGGGAGGAGATACTCGAGCTGCGCCAACTCCACCTGCAGGCGCGACTCACGCGTGCGGGCGCGTTCGGCGAAGATGGCCAGGATGAGCTCGCTGCGGTCCACCACCTTGCGCTCGAGCTGGGTCTCCAGGTTCTTGACCTGGGCGGGGGAGAGGTCGTCGTCGAAGATGACGAGGTCGATCTCCGCCTCCTGCGCGAGCTCCTTGAGCCGCTCGAGCTTGCCACGGCTCAGGAAGGTGCCTGGCCGGATCGCGTCCCGGCGCTGGCGCACGCGGTCGACCACCTCGGCGCCCGCGGTGCGGGCGAGAAGGGAGAGCTCGTCGAGGGAATCTTCTTCGGTGGGGGATGGAACCACGCCGACGAGGACGGCCCGCTCCTTTCGGTCTTCGAGCGCCTTGACCTCGTAAATCGGGGGCTTCCTCCTGGGGCGTCAGAGAAGGGCGCCTGGGTTGGAGCCACGGCGCCCCATGCCGACCCGGCCGGCGCTCCGTGCCTTACGGACTCACCGGAGCGCAGACCGGTTTTCCCCGAACGGACCACCGGGAGCTTTAGTACTCCTGAGGGTGGCAGACCTGGGTCGCGCGCCCCTCGGCTTCACGGCTCATGAGGCGGTCCGAGTCGGGTTCTGCAGATATTCTAGCACCGGAACCCGGCTTGCGCCGCAAGCTCCTCGGGGCGGCCCTCCGCGGTCAGCTCCGGTCGAGATCACTGAGGTCGATGTCCTTGAAGTACTCGGCCACGGCCTCGTCCGAGATCTCGTCCACCGGGGCCAGTGCCGCCGGCTCCATGGTCAGATCGTTCTCCTGCGCGAACGCGCCGAGCCCGAGCGGGCCGCCCGCGGCCGCCTCGACCAGAGCCGGGCCGTCCAGCGCGTGGTCCGCGTCGAAGAGCCGCGCGCGCAACCACTCTCCCGCTCCGGGGTCGCCGGCCGGGGCCGGGAACTTCTCCCTCATACGGTCCAGGAGCTGCGCCGCGCCCAGCTCGGCGAGGATCGCCGCCGCGTGGAACATGGGCCGCTCCACCCAGAAGGGATCCGCCGGCCAGCGCACCTCCTGGCGGCGGATCTGCTCGAGCATCTGCTCCTCCACGGCGGCGTGGAGGCGCTGGGGATCGAGGTCGGCTGCGGCGTAGGCCATGTTCTCGAAGGCCGCGGCTGCGGCATGGCGGCGCAGGGCGAGGATCCGCGTGAAGCGAAGGGCGCGCAGATGCGCGCGCAGCGCGGGCGGCGGGGCGCCGGTGAGCTCCGCCAGCCAGACCGGATCGCGGGTCACCGACTCGAAGACCGCCCCCGCCGTCAGGGCCGCGAGGGAGCTGTCCGCATCGGCGGGACCCGCGCCGGCACGGGCCCGGGCGGCGAAGAGCGCGCGGCCCGCGGCACGGAACGCCTTCCGGTGGCCTTCATGCCCCTCCAGCGGAGCGTGGAGCAGGCGGATCGCGCCCGGGATCTCCATGGGGAGTACCCGCACTTCGAAGGGGAGATCGCAGGGCTCCCACCGGAGACCAGCGGCCTGCGGATCGAAGCCCCATCGGCGGGCCTGGGCATGGACCGCATCGAGGGGTGACGGCCGCCCGAAGGCATCCGGCGGCAGCGGGCTCAGCCGCATGAGGCCGTAATCCATGTCCCAGGGCGCCACTTCCTGAAGGCCTAGCACCGCACGGATCTCGCGCTTCGCCTGTTGGTAGGCGCCGCGGGTGTACCGCTCTACGGCGTCCAGGAGGCCCACGGATTCCGAGCGGTCCAGCTCGAGGATGTGGAAGGCGATCTCAGGGAACCCCGTCCCCGCGACCGTGCGGGCCAGCAGCTCGCGGCGGCGCAGGAGCTCGGCAGCCAGCGGCTGGATGGCCTCGCCCAGCGGCGCCGTGGCCTTCCACGCCTCCTCGCGGATTGCGCCCTCGGGCTCTTCGGCGAGGATGCGCCGGATCTGCGCGTGGGTGACCTCTCTGCCGGCGACGCGCGGGCGAAAGGCCGCCCGGCGCTCGCGCAGTTCCTGTGCGAGGGGCGCGATGTCGGGGTGGGTCTCGAAGAGGGTGGCCAGGGCCCACCGATGCAGCGCGCGCAGCCTGCCAAGCTGCTCCGGTGTCGGGTCCATGGCAAGCGCCTGCTCGAGCCGGGCCGGGAAGTCCTGCTCCTGTGCGATGCCGGCCAGGCGGCCGCTCAACTCAGCGGGGTCCGTGGAGAGGGGGAGCCCGGTGCGCAGGGCGATCTCGTTCTCCATCCCATGGCGCGCCAGGTGGCGGATGCGCTGCTCGACGGCCTCGAAGAACTTCCATTCCGATGCGGGGATCACGCGGGCCTCCTCAGGGGGTGTGGGTCGGAGAGTGTACCAGCCGGTGCCCCTTCGGATTGCGGCCGCCATGGGGGAGGGTCGCGACGGGAAAGAACGGGGTCCGGGGGGGCCGCCGCCCGCCCCCGCCCTGGGGCAAAACTCGCGTCCGGCGGCGAGAAGAGTGTTTGCTATCAAGTCGGGGCCTGCCGGTCCGATACCTGGGGTGCGGTCGTAAGGCCGACGGGCAGCGCGGCGCCCCGCGAGGCGCTGTCGCCCCCATCTCACCCGTTGGGTGGTTTTCAGGGTGACGTAGCGAACCTACCCCCCCAGGTATCGCTACTGAGAGGCCCCCGGGCAGATTGTCCGGGGGCCTCGTTTTGTCCTGGCCTCGGGGGGCCGTGCCCCCGGCGCATCCACCCCCTGTGCGTGCCGCCGCCGCGGACGGGTCAGACCGGTCGGCGAAGGAACCGCCCTGAGCCGGGTTCGGCCCGCAGGTCCCCTTGCCGGAATCCGATGCGGCCGCCGCTGAGGACGGTCGACGGGAGGCCGCGCAGCGCGAACCCCTCGTAGATGCTCGCGTCGCACCGATGGTGGTGGGTGCGCGCCGAGATGACGCCCGTGGCCTCGGGATCCCACAGCACCAGGTCCGCGTCCGCTCCCACGGTGATGGATCCCTTGCGGGGGTAGAGCCCGAAGAGCCTCGCCGCGCGCGTCGAGGTGAGGTCCACGAACTGGAAGAGATCGAGGCGCCCCGCGCCCACGCCGAAGGTGTAGAGGAGCGCCATGCGGTGCTCGACGCCGGCGGCGCCGTTGGGGATGCGGCGGAAGTCCTCGCGGCCCATCTCCTTCTGCCCAATGGTGTGGAAGGGGCAGTGATCGGTGGAGACCACCTCGAGGATCCCCGCCTTGAGCCCATCCCAGAGAGCTTCCTGATGTCCCGCGGGGCGGATCGGCGGGGAGAGGACATAGCGGGCCGCGCTCTCCCAGGGTCCGTCGTAGACCGAGTCGTCGAGCAGGAGATAGTGGGGGCAGGTTTCGCCGTGCACCTGGGCGCCGGCCTCGCGGGCTTCGGCCAGGGCCCGCAGAGACTCGCGGCAGGTGACATGGACCAGGTAGAGATTCACTCCGGTGAAGGCGGCCAGGACCACGGCCCGGCCCGCCGCCTCGCCCTCCAGCGCCGCGGGGCGTGACGCCGCGTGGTAGCGCGGCGCGGACTTGCCCTCGGCGGCGAAGCGGTCGCGCAGTTCCTCGATCATGTCCCCATGCTCCGCGTGCATCATGAGGAGTCCGCCCAGCCCGCCGATCCTGCGCATGACCTGGATGAGATCGCGGTCGTCCAGGCCCACGGTGTCCTTGTAGGCCATGTAGGCCTTGAAGGAGGGGATGCCTTCCTCGCGCAGACAGCGGCCGAGAGCCTCGGCGGGGGCCTCGCCCCACCAGGTCACCCCCATGTGGAAGCCGTAGTCGATCACCGCCCGCGAGGCCTCGGCGCGGCGGGCGCGAAGGGCTTCGAGGTAGTCCTCGCCGCGTTCCGGGTGGACGAAATCGAGGATGGTGGTGGTCCCGCCGGCCAGAGCCGCCAGGGTGCCGGTCTCGAAGTCGTCGGAGGAGACCATGCCCATCACTGGGAGGGCCATGTGGACATGGGGATCGATCCCGCCGGGGAAGACATACTGGCCTGATGCGTCGAGCAGCTCGTCCTCGGGGGAGCCCTCCAGGGAAGCGCCCAGGGCGGCGATGCGGCCCTCGCGGCAGAGGATGTCCCCCTGCCAGCGATCCGTCGCGGTCACGATCGTCCCGTTCCTGATGAGCAGGCCCATGGGTCCTCCCTGCCGGGGCGCCCCGAGCACGGGCATGGTCCCGGGCGCGGGCGCGGGCACCTCTCCGGCTGGCGCAAGCCTACCATCCGGGGGGCTGTCGTCGAATCGGCGGCGCGGCGGCCGCCGGTTCACCGGGCAGCAGGCAAAGCCCGCGTGAGGGGCGCGGGGTTGCGCTATGCTCCTTGCCACATTCCGAGGGAGGTTCGTCATGGTCCGCATTGGAGATAGCCCTCCCCGGCCGGACGGTTGGGCGAAGGTGACGGGCGGGGCGAAGTATGTGGACGACCTCACCTTGCCCGGCATGCTGCATGGGGCCACCCTGCGCAGCCCCCATCCCCGCGCCCGCATCGTCTCGCTGCGCTTCGACCCCGCCCTTGCGCCGGAAGGCGCGGTGGCGGTCACGGCGAGGGACATTCCCGGCGTCAACGGCGTCCGGCTCCTGGACGACAGCTGGCCGGTGCTCGCCGACGGCATGGTCCACTATGTGGGCGACGCGGTGGCGCTGGTCGCCGCGCCCACCCGCGAGGCGGCCCGCCGGGCACTGAAGGCCTTCACGGTGGAGTACGAACCCCTGCCGCCCGTCCTGACCTGGGAGGAAGCGGAGGGGGAGGAACCGCTCTGCACCCTTCTCCTGGAGCAGGGGGATCCGGATCGGGGCTTCGCCGAGGCCGCACAGATCGTCGAGGGCGTGTATCACTGCGGCCACCAGGAGCACATCTACATCGAGTGCCAGGGGATGCTCGCATGGTTCGAGCCCGGCGGCAGCGTCGAGGTCATGGGCTCCATGCAATGCCCCTTCTATGTCCACCACGCCCTGGCCCATGCCCTGGGACTTCCCGAAGACAAGGTGCGGGTGCGGCCCTCCGTGATCGGCGGCGGTTTCGGCGGTAAGGAGGACTACCCGAGCCTCATCGCCATCCACGCCGCGCTCCTCGCCCGCGCCTCGAGGCGCCCGGTCAAGATGGTCTACGACCGGCATGAGGACATCCTGGCCACGACCAAGCGGCACCCCGGCCGCGTCCGCCTGCGCACCGGGGTGGCGGGGGACGGTCGGCTCATCGCGATGGAGATCGAGGTGGACCTGGACGGCGGAGCCTTTCGCACCCTCTCGCCCGTGGTGCTCTCGCGCGGCGTGCTCCACGCGACCGGCGCCTATCGCTGCCCCCATGTGAAGATCCGCGGGCGCGTGCTGCGCACCAACACCCCGCCCAACGGGGCCTTCCGCGGGTTCGGCGCGCCGCAGACCATCTACGCCGCGGAGCGGCACATGGACCGCATCGGCCGTGTGCTGGGCATCGATCCCCTCACCCTGCGCCTCGCCAACGCGGTGGGGCCGGGGGACAGCCTGGCCACGGGGCAGGTGCTCAAGGCCGATGCCTCGGCGCGGCTCTGCCTGGACCGCATCGAGAAGAAGACAAACTTCCGCGCGCGCTGGCTGGATTGCGAGCGCGCCCGCGGCGCCCGCAAGGAGGGGGAGCCGCTGCGCGGGATCGGCTTGAGCCTCTATCTCCACGGCTCCGGGTTCACCGGGCTGGGGGAGCATCGGATGCGCTCGCCGGTCACGGTGCGGCTCACCGCGGAGGGGCGCATCGAGGTGCTCACCGCCATGACCGACATCGGCCAGGGCTCGCTGGCCGCGCTCTCGCTCATCGCCGCCGATGCGGCGGGGGTCAACCTCGAGGACATTACCCTGGCTCCCGCGGACACCTCGGTGGTGCCCGACAGCGGACCCACCGTTGCGTCGCGCACCACCATGGTCGTGGGCGGCGCCATCTCGCGGGCGGTGGCGGAGCTGCGCGAGCAGGTGCTGCGCTGGGCACAGGAACGCCATGGCGCGGATCTTCGGGTGGACGAGGGCGAGGTGTTCGGCGCGCGCGGGTCGCTGGGCGCGTTCCGCGATCTGGCCGCGCAGTGCCGCGTGGAACGCGGGCCTCTCGAGACCACGGTCCACTACGAGCCGCCCGCCTGGCAGGTCTTCGACGAGACGACCTATCACGGCACGGCTTACGCGACCTATGGATGGGGCGCGGATGTCGTGGAGGTGGAGATGGATCCCGACACGCTGGAGGTGAAGCCGCGCCATGTCACCGCGGTCTGCGAGGTGGGGCGGGTGATCCACACCAGGCTCTGCCGCGGGCAGATCGAGGGCGGCACCCTGCAGGCAGTGGCTTACGGTTACCTCGAGGAGATGAAGACCAGGGATGGCCGCTACCTGAACGACCGCCTGGCCACCTACATCATCCCGACCATCCAGGACGCGCCGCGCATGGATGTGGAGCTTCTGGAGCGGCCGTGGGAAGGCGGGCCTTCCGGGGCCAAGGGCGTGGGCGAGCTGCCCATGGACGGCGGAGCGCCCGCGGTCCTACAGGCCATCGAGAACGCGACGGGCATCTTCCCCACAGACCTGCCGGCCACGCCGGAGAGGCTTCTGGACTGGCTGGCCCGGGGACAGACGGTGGCCGCGATCGCGGGCGACGCGGGCCGACGGCGAAGGGTGTCGCGGGATGCGGGTCGCGGTGGGCGCAGGGCCCGCGGCCGGGGAAAGGGGGAGATGCGGTGAAGGTGGAGTTCACCCTGAACGGACGGCCGGTGACGGTCGAGGGCGAGCCGATGGAACGGCTCCTGGACGTGCTGCGCGAGGGCCTGTGGCTCACCGGGACCAAGGAACGCCGTGGAGAGGGCGAGTGCGGCGCCTGCACCGTTCTTCTGGACGGCGAGCCGGTGCTCTCCTGCCTCGTGCCGCTGATGCAATGCGCCGGCCGCGGCGTGGAGACCGTCGAGGGGATCGCGGCGGATCCGGAAGCGAAGCCGATCCTGGAGCGCTTCGTGGAGGAGGGGGGCACCCAGTGCGGCGCCTGCACTCCCGGCATCATCGTGACCGCCTGGCGGCTCCGCCAGGGACGCGGCAGCCTGGACCGCGAGTCGATCCGCACCGCCCTGGCGGGGAACCTCTGCCGGTGCACCGGCTACGAGGCCATCCTGCGGGCCCTCGAGACGGAGCCCCCCAGATGACCCGGGCCTTCATTCCCCGCAGTCTCGAAGAGGCCATGCGCGTGCTCGCCGAGGTCCCGGGCGTGAGGCCCCTGGCGGGATGCACCGATCTCATGGTGGGCGCCTCGGAGAGGCCCATCGAGCTGGACGCGGTGATGGATCTCACCCGCCTGCCCGAGCTGCGGGGCGTCGAGCGCAAGGACGGTGAATGGCACATCGGCGCGGCCACCACCTTCACCGCGATCCGCCGGGCGCCAGGACTTGCCGAGGCTCTGCCCGCGCTGGCCATGGCGGCCTCCGCGATCGGCGGGTGGCAGATCCAGAACCGTGCGACTCTGGGCGGCAACATGGCCAACGCCAGCCCGGCGGGAGATTCCCTGCCCGTGCTTCTGGCCCTGGAAGCCGCGGTGGTGCTGGTGGGGCCTCGGGGGACCCGCATGGTTCCCTACGACAGATTCCACCTGGACTACCGCAAGACGGCTCTGGCCCCCGGTGAGATCATCGGCTGGGTGCGCATCCCCGATCCTCCCCGCGGCTCGATCCAGTCCTTCCGCAAGGTCGGCACGCGGGAGGCGCAGTCCATCAGCAAGGTGGTGCTGGCCATGGCCGCGCGCAGGCAGGACGGGCGGCTGCGCAGGGTGCGTTTCGGCGCGGGGAGCGTGGCGCCCACGCCCCTGCGGTTGCGCGCCGCGGAAGAACTGTGCGAAGGGGAAGCCCCCACCGAGGCCCTGGCCGAGCGTGCCGCCGAGGCCGCGATGGGCGAAGTGCATCCCATCGAGGATGTCCGCTCCACCGCGGAGTATCGCCTGCACGCGCTGGGGCGCGTGGTGCGGCGGATGGTTCTCAAGACGATGGAGCAACCATGACCGAGATCGCCTTCACGCTGAACGGGGAGAAGAAGATTCTCTCGGTGCGCCCCGGCGAGCCGTTGCTGGAGACCCTGCGCGAGCGTTGCGGCATCACCTCCACCAAGGACGGTTGCGGGCCCCAGGGGCAATGCGGATGCTGCCTGGCGCTCATCGACGGCCAGGCCAAGGTGACCTGCGCCATGCCCGCGGAGAAGGTGGACGGGCGGGAGGTGCTCACCCTGGAGGGTCTCTCGGCCGGGGAGCGGGACCTGGTGGCCCGCTGCTTCGTGGCCGCGGCCGGACTCCAGTGCGGCTTCTGCATCCCCGGCTTCGCCCTGCGCAGCAAGTGGCTTCTGGACCGCAACCCGAATCCCACCCGTGAGGAGATCGCCAGGGCCATCGATGTGCACCTCTGCCGGTGCACGGGCTATGTGAAGATCCTCGACGCCATCGAGCTCATCGCCCGCGCGCGGCGCGGAGAGGCGGTGCCGGAGCTGGTGGAGGACGGCCGGGTGGGCCGGCGCCTGGCGCGGTACAAGGGCATGCAGCTCGTCCTGGGCGAGCGGCCTTTCGTGGACGACATGCGCCGTCCGGGGATGCTGCACGGCGCTCTGGTGCTGTCCCCCCATCCGCGGGCCCGGGTGCGGCGCGTGGATGCGAGCCGGGCTCTCGAACACCCCGGCGTGGTCGCGGTGGCCACGGCGCGGGATGTGCCGGGTGACCGCTGGTACGGCCTCATCTACCCCGACTGGCCCGGATTCGTTGCCGAAGGGGAGGAGGTCCGTTGCGTGGGCGACATCCTGGCCGCGGTGGCGGCCGAGGACGGTCACGCCGCGCGGGAAGCGGCCCGGCTGGTGGAGGTGGAGTACGAGCCCCTCCCTCCCATCCTGGACCCCGAGGCCTCACTTGCGCCCGGGGCGGCGCAGGTGAATCCCAGGCATGACAACCTGCTCGCTCATACCGTGATCCGCCGCGGCGACGCGGCGGCGGCCCAGGCGGCCAGCGCCCATGTAGTGAGCGGCACCTGGCGGACCCAGCGGATCGAGCACCTCTTCCTGGAGCCGGAGAGCGCACTGGTGGAGCCGCTCCCCGACGGGCGGCTGGCCCTCTTCACCCAGGGGCAGGGGATCTTCGACGACCGCCGGCAGGTGGCCTCCTTCCTGGGCATCCCGGAGGAGCAGATCTATGTCGAGCTGGTGCCCAACGGCGGCGCCTTCGGCGGGAAGGAGGACATGGCGGTTCAGGCCCAGACCGCGCTTCTGGCCTGGATGACGGGGCGCCCGGTCAAGATCACGCTCACCCGGGAGGAGTCGATCCGCATCCACCCGAAGCGCCATCCCATCACCATGGACTACACCGTGGGCTGCGACGCCGCGGGAAAACTCACCTTCGTCAAGGCGCGCATGGTGGGGGATTCGGGCGCCTACGCCTCGGTGGGGGGAAAGGTGCTGGAGCGGGCCGCCGGCCATGCCTGCGGGCCGTACCATGTGCCGGCCGTGGATGTGGAGTCGAGGGCGGCCTACACCAACAACCCGCCCTGTGGAGCGATGCGGGGTTTCGGCGCGAACCAGGCTCACTTCGCCATGGAAGCCTGCATGGACGCGCTGGCGAAGAAGGCGGGTCTCGACGCCTGGGAGATCCGCCACCGCAACGCGCTGCGGGTGGGGGACATCTTCACCAGCGGCCAGCGGCTCGAGAAGTCCGTGGGGATCGTGAAGACCCTGGAGGCGGTGAAGGACCGCTACTACGAGGCCCTGCGCTCAGGGCGGGCCGTCGGCATCGCCTGCGGCATCAAGAACAGCGGGATCGGCAACGGCGCCCAGGAGTGGGGCAAGGCGCGGCTCGTGGTGGAGCCGGACGGCACCATCTCGCTCTACAACGGCTACACCGAGATGGGCCAGGGGCTCCTCACCGTGCTCATCCAATGTGCGGTGGAGGTGACGGGGCTCCCGGCCGCCATCTTCCGGCCCAAGGTGGATTCCACCTTCGCGCTGGGCTGCGGGCAGACCACCGGCTCCCGCGCGACCCTCTTCGGGGGCCGCGCGGTGAAGAGCGCGGCGGAGAAACTGCGGGCGGAGCTGGATTGCGGCCGAAAGGTCCACGAGCTGGCCGGCCGGGTCTTCGCCGCCGACATCCTGGTGGACGACACCACCCCCCCCGGGCAGGCGGAGGGCGGGAGGATCAAGACCCACACCGCCTTCGGCTACGCGACCCAGATCTGCATCCTGGACGGGGAGGGCCGGGTCGAGAGATTCATCGCCGCCCATGATGTGGGCCGGGCGGTGAACCCCGCGCTGTGCGAGGGGCAGATCGAGGGCGCGATTCACATGGGTCTGGGCTATGCCCTCACCGAGGAACTGCCCTGCGTGGACGGGATGCCCGCCAGCTTCAAGCTGCGCGACATCGGCGTGCTGCGCGCGAGAGACATGCCGGAGGTGGAGGTGATCCTGGTGGAGGACCCCGAGCCGGAAGGGCCCTTCGGCGCGAAGGGAGTGGGCGAGATCGGGCTCGTGCCCACCGCGGCGGCGGTGGCCGCCGCGCTCGAGGCCTTCGACGGGGTGCGGCGGAGGGTCCTGCCCATGAGGGATTCCCCGGCCGCGCGGAAGATGTCCGTGGGGCGCGCGCGCGGGGCGGCGAAGGAAGGCGCCGGAGCGTGAGCGACGCGGAGGTGGTGAGGCTCGGTCCCGACCAGGACGGGAATGTCCTCGTCACGCAGGGGGATCGGATCGCCCGCTTCGGGGAGGCCCCGCCCATCTGCGAACGGGATCCCTTCCATCTCGACTGCCGCGATGCCTGGATCGCGCCGGGCCGCGTGAACGCCCACACCCACCTCTACAGCGGGCTGGCGCCCCTGGGGCTGCCCCCGCCGGATCCGCCCCCCGAGAACTTCCTCCAGATCCTGGAGCGCCTGTGGTGGCGGCTCGACCGGGCTCTGGACGCGCGGTCTCTGCGGGCGGCGGCGCGGCTCTACATCGCGGAGGCGCTGCTCTCGGGGACGACCTGCCTGATCGATCATCACGAGTCGCCGCGCTGCATCGAGGGCTCGCTGGAGGCCCTGGCCGATGCCTGCGAGGAGCTGGGCATGAGGGCGCTGCTGGGCTACGGCGCCACCGAGCGCAACGGCGGGCGGGAGGAGGCGCGGCGCGGGCTCGCCGAGTGCCGCCGCTTTGCCCTGGAGAACCGCCGCCCTCTCCTGCGCGGCGCGGTGGCGCTCCACGCCTCCTTCACCGTGAGCGACGACACCGCGCGCGAGGCCGGGGACCTCTGCCGCGAGCTGGGCGTTCCCATGCATGCGCATCTGGCGGAGGACATGGCCGATGTGTGGGACGCGCGCGAGCGGGGCTACGACGGTCCTCTAGAGCGGCTGCTGAAGCTCAATGCCCTCCCTGTGGGATCGATCCTCGCCCATGGCGTGCATCTCACCCGGGAGCAGGTGCGCGTCGCCGCCGATCACGCCCTGTGGCTGGTGCAGAACCCCCGCTCCAACCAGGGGAACCGCGTGGGCTATCCCAAGGCCCTCGATGAGAGCCGCCGCGTGGCCCTGGGGACGGACGGCTATCCCGCGGACATGACGGCGGAAGCTGCGGTGCTGCGCGAAGAGGCGCGGACCCATGGGGAGCGCGAGGAGGCGGTGGAGCGGCGGATCGCCGCGGGGCATGCCCTGGCGGCGGAGATCTTCGCGGATTCCTTTGCGCCGCTCGCTGCGGGGGGCGCGGCCGACGCCGCCGTCTTCGAGGAGCATGGCGGCGTGCGCCATGTCCTGGTGGGCGGGCGGCTGGTCGTGAGGGATGGACGCCTGCTCAGCGGAGACATCGGGGAGATCCGGGCCGAGGCCGCCCGGGAAGCGGCCGGGCTGTGGGAGCGCATGCGGGCGATTGCCGGCTAATCCTCCGCGAAGCGCCAAGGTTCCCGGGAAAGAGGATGAGGGCGAGGACGGCGATGCTTGCCTTGGGGCATTGCAACGGCTTACGGGGCGCTGCCGTGCTATCCTCGCCCTCAATGTAGAGACGGCGTCCAGCGTCGGCGGTCACGGTCCGGCGCGTATTTTTTTGGGAGGAACCCTGGCAGTGCGTGGATTAGGCCTCGAGACCCATGTCGTCGATCAATCGGTCTACAACAACAGCGTCAAGCGCTTCCGGGACCGGAACATCCTGCTTCCCACCTTCGCCCAGCTCGCCGAGCCCTCGACGATCCCCGCCAAGGTGATGGATGCGCTGCGCGCCGTGGATCCGGACGCGCCGGACGCGCTGAACCTCTTCCGCGTGCACTGGAACAACACCCCGGACCGCCGCGGCCGCCAGGAGATCCCCGACTTCGTGGAGCTGCCCGAGTCGGTCACCGGGGTCAAGGCCCGCATCCTCGTCGCGCGCGGGGACCGCTTCCCGATGATCCACGCACACAAGGTGCTGGCGGCCTACGGCTGCCTCGCCCCCCGGGTGATCACCGGACAGTTCGATCCCACCGCGCACAAGGCGGTCTGGCCCTCGACCGGCAACTACTGCCGCGGCGGGGTGGCGATCTCGCGCATCATGGCCTGCCGCGGGGTGGCCGTGCTCCCGGAGGGCATGAGCCGGGAGCGGTTCGACTGGCTGGCAAACTGGGTCGTGGAGCCCGAAGACATCATCCGCACCCCCGGCACCGAGAGCAATGTGAAGGAGATCTACGACAAGTGCGCGGAGCTCGAGCGCGACCCGCACAATGTGATCTTCAACCAGTTCAGCGAGTTCGGGAATTACCTGGCCCATTATCTCTGCACCGGCCGCGCGCTGGAGCATGTCTTCGAGACGGTGCGCGCGAAGTCGCCGGGGCTGCGCATGCGCGCCTTCATCAGCGCCACCGGCTCGGCGGGCACCATCGCCGCCGGCGACTATCTGAAGGAGCGCCACGGCGCGCTGATCGCGGCGGTGGAGGCCCTCGAATGCCCGACGCTGCTGTACAACGGTTTTGGCGAACACAACATCCAGGGAATCGGCGACAAGCATGTCCCCTTCATCCACAATGTGATGAACTCGGACTTCGCGATCGCCGTCTCGGACCAGGCCACCGACGGGCTCAATGTGGTGTTCAACACGGAGGCCGGCCGCGGGTACCTCGTGAAGCGGCGCGGGGTGGCTCCGGCCCTGGCGGCCGAGCTGGGCTTCATGGGCTACTCGAGCATCTGCAATGTGCTGGCCGCGATCAAGGTGGCCCGCTACATGGATCTGGGCCCCGACGACGCGATCGTGACCGTGGCCACCGACGGCGCCGCCCTGTACGCCACGGAGCTCCGCAAGACCGTGGCGGAGCATTTCCCTGAGGGCGTGGACGAGGTCAACGCGGCGGAGACCTTCGGGCGCTACATGCTGGCGACCACGACGGACCACACGATGGAGATGTCGCTGCGCGACCGGGAGCGCGTGTTCAACCTGGGCTACTACACCTGGGTGGAGCAGCAGGGGGTCGCCATTCCCGACTTCACCGCGCGCCGCGATCAGGCATTCTGGCGCGGGCTGCGCGACCTCGTTCCCGCCTGGGATGCCATGATCCGGGAGTTCAACGCGAGGACGGGGCTGGCGTGAAGACGCCGCTCTCGAGCATGGTCTGCGCGGGCTGCGGCCACGCGGTCCCTGCCGGCGAGCCCTACCCGTTCCGGTGTCCGAACGCCGGCCGCGGCGACGACATCGATCATGTCCTCAAGCGCGTTCTCGCACCCGAGATCCGGGGCCTTGCCCCCGATTGGCGCGCGGTCTTTCTGGGCTCCGAGCCCAACCCCTTCGTGAAGTTCCGGCAACTCTTCCACTCCTATCACACGGCCCTGGCCGCCGGCATCACCGACGACGACTACATCGCGATCGTGCGCGATCTCGACGCGGCCGTGGCGTCGGTGGACGGGCGCGGCTTCCAGGCGACGCCCTTCGCCCGTTCCGGCCCCCTGGCCGAGCGCCTGGGTCTCGCGGCCCCGGGCGCGGTGTGGGTCAAGGACGAGACCGGCAATGTCTCAGGGTCGCACAAGGCCCGCCACATGATGGGCGTGATGATCTGGCTGCGCGTCGTGGAGCGTCTCGGCCGGGTCGACCCCGCCGAGGCCCCCCCGCTCGCCATCGCGAGCTGCGGCAACGCGGCGCTGGCTGCGGCGGTGGTGGCGCGGGCGGCCGACCGCCGGCTCGATGTGTTCGTCCCCCCCGACGCGCACCCGAATGTGGTGCGCCGGCTGATGGACCTGGAGGCGCGGCTCGTCGCCTGCCCGCGCGTGGGAAACACGCCCGGCGATCCCTGCTACCACCGCTTCCGCGAGGCGGTGGCCGGGGGCGCCCTGCCCTTCACCTGCCAGGGCAACGAGAACGGGCTCGTCATCGAGGGCGGCGAGACCCTGGCCTACGAGATGACGGCCGAGCTGCTCCGGGAGGACGCGAAGCTCGACCGGC
The DNA here is from genome assembly GCA_964633885.1 of uncultured bacterium. Lineage (GTDB taxonomy): Bacteria > Eisenbacteria > RBG-16-71-46 > JABDJR01 > JABDJR01 > CAVXKA01. Next base: position 18,818 of record CAZWKH010000007.1, read on the forward strand.
TGTTCGTGCAGGTGGGCGGCGGCGCCCTGGCCAGCGCGTGCATTCAGGGGTTCGCCGAGGCGCAGCGGCTCGGGCTGCTGGGCGGGATGCCGAGACTGCACCTGGTGCAGACGGAGGGCGCGTATCCGCTCCAGCGCGCGTTCTCGAAGCTAGTGGACCTCGGGCTGGAGCGGATCCCCGACGGCAGCGGGGGGAACGGTTCGCGGCCGCCCACGCTCGGGGCGCGGGTGGAGCTGCTGCGCGGCCGCCTCGCCCCCGCTGCGATCAAGGAACTGCTCGACTACGCGGTCCGGCACCGCTCCGAGTTCATGTGGCCCTGGGAGACGCCGCCGGAGAGCGTCGCGCACGGCATCCTCGACGACGAGACCTACGACTGGATGGCGCTCGCTCGCGGGATGCTCACCCACGGCGGCTGCCCGGTGGTGGCCTTCGAGGAGACGCTCCACGAGGCCCACGAGACGGCCCGGGAGGCCACCGGCATCGCCGCCGACCACACCGGGACCTCGGGGCTCGCCGGCCTGATGCAACTTCAGAAGCGGGAGCCGCTGCCGGCGGGGGAGACGATGGCGGTGCTGATGACGGGGGTGGAGCGATGACGCGGGTCCGTCTCGACTACCCGGGCCCCACGCTCTTCACCGCCGAGATCCCCATCCGCATCACCGACATCAACTACGGCAACCACCTGGCCCACGACCGGCTGGTCTCGCTGCTCCACGAGGCCCGGCTGCAGTTCTTCCGCGCCTTCGGGTTCACGGAGCACGACATCGAGGGCCGCGCCATCCTGCTCGTGGAGCTGGCGGTGACTTATCACCGCGAGGCGTTCTACGGCCAGACCCTGCGGGTGGAGACGGCGATCGGCGAGGCCGGCTCCCGCAGCTGCGCCGTTCTCTACAGGGTGACCGACGCCGCGAACGGAGAGACGGTGGCCCTGGCCCGGACCGGGATCGTCTTCATCGATCCCGCCTCGCGGCGCGTCGTCCCCATTCCCCCCGGCTTCCGCGCGCTCATCGACCGGGAGGCGTAGGCCCGTCCTCCCCGACCCGCGCCGCCTTCTTCTCCGCCTCCAGCTCGAAGTCGAGCGCGGAGAGCGAGAGATGGAAGTCGTAGATGAAGAGCGCCACCCCCACGGTGAGGCAGGCCAGCGCGCCCGCGAAGAGCCCGGTCACGGGCACGGCCCAGTCGAGGCCCAGCAGCGCGGCCAGGAAGAGCACGATCATCAGCACGCTGACGAAGAAGACGGATCCGGCGGTGAAGGTGATGGACCGGCGCAGGTTCCTGATGCGGCGGTAGAGGATGTCGATCTGCAGGATCCCATAGGCGCGATCCGGCTCCGAGGAACGGCGGAGCCGGGAGGCCAGGGCGCGGGTGCGGTCGATCACCCTTCCGAAGCGGTTGGTCATGGTCAGGAGCAGCAGCCCGACCCCGGAGATGAAGATGACCGGCCCGATGGCGAGCTGCAGATGGGGCATGAGGCGGGTGACGGATGTTTCCACGGCGCTGCTCCGATCCGGGCGCGTGGGGGATGCGCCCAAGGAGCAAAGAGGATAGCATTGCCCTCCCGCTGAAGTTCACGCCGGCGCGGGAAGCGCCGGGTCTACCGGGGAAAGGACCTGCTCATGAAGCTCCGGATCGCATGGACACTCGCCGTCGTGCCGCCGCTCCTTCTCTGTGCCTGCACCGCGCAGCCGGGCGACTCGCCCGCGACGACGAGGGCAGCCGTCCAGGAGCGCGCCGATCGGTTCCTCGCCCTGGTCAACCCGGCCTATCAGGCTCTCTACACCGTCGCCCAGGAGGCCGATTGGGCGGCGGCCACCGATGTATCGCCGGAGCATGACGCGGCCTCGGCGGCCGCCAACAAGACCCGCGCCGCATTCACCGGCAATCCGGCGCTCATCACCGAAGCCAAGGACCTGCTCTCCCGCGAGGCGGATCTGAACGCGGTCACGGTGCGCCAGCTCAGGCGCGTGCTCCTCAACGCCGCGGAAGGTCCCATGACCGACCCGGATCTGGTGGCGGCGCGCATCGACGCGGAGACGGCCCAGGCCTCGACCCTGAACGGGTTCGAGTTCCGCCTCGCCGGGCGCGCCGTGACAATGGGCGCAATACTCCGCGTATTCGCCCGCGCCCCGCGCGACGACGTCCTCGGGAAATGTCTCCGGCAGCCGCGTCCCGCCCGCGCGCCTCTCCACGGACCGGTGCATCGTGG
>CAZWKH010000008.1:0-20125 GCA_964633885.1 uncultured bacterium
CGGCCCGCCCGGCATCGGCTGCCCGGTCATCGCGTCGGTGACCGGCGCGTCGCTGGCTCTTGTGGTGACCGAACCGACCGTCTCCGGAGAGCACGATCTGGAACGGGCCCTGTCTCTGGCGCGGCACTTCGGCGTTCCCACCGCGGTATGCGTGAACAAGTGGGATCTGAACCCGGAGATGACGGAGAGGATCGAGGCGAAGGCCCGGAGCGCGGGGGCGCGACTCGCCGGCCGGGTCCGGTATGATCGGTCCGTCACCCTGGCCCAGATGCAGCAACGGGCGGTGGTGGAGATCGACGCTCCCAGCGCCCGGGATGTCCGGCTCGTCTGGGAGCGGCTGGGTGTCTAGGAGGGGATGGGAATGACGGAATCGACGGAGCGGAGGGGCTTTTCGCCGGTGGTGCGCGAGCATGTGGTGTACCCGAAGAATCTTGGGCCGCTCGGGAAGCACAACGGTCACGCGCGGATCCTGGGGCCTTGCGGCGATACGATGGAGTACTGGGTCTTGGTGCGCGGAGGGATCGTCGAGCAGGTCGCGTTCCTCACCGACGGGTGCGGGTCCTCGGTGGCCTGCGGGAGCATGACGACGGTCCTGGCCAAGGGCAAGTCCGTCGCGGCGGCGACGGCGCTGGAACAGAAGGATGTCCTGGACGCCCTCGGTGGGGTGCCGAAGGAAGCCGAGCACTGCGCGCTGCTGGCGGTCCACACTCTCCGGGCCGCCTGCGCAGATTGGGCAGGCCGGGCCCGCAAATGAAGAAACTCCCAGTGCCACAATCGCTTGGCACTGGGAGTTCTTTCAAGATGGTAGCGGGGGTTGGATTTGAACCAACGACCTTTGGGTTATGAGCCCAACGAGCTACCAGACTGCTCCACCCCGCAACCGTAAACTCTCGAATGGGGGAGTGACTCTATCAGCGGTCCCGGGGAGCGTCAATACCCTGGGAACCGGCCTCCGGAAGCGCCGCCGGAGGGGACTCGCCGAGAGGTTCCTGCTCCTCCTCCTCGAACCGGAAGATCGTCTCGTTGGGGCCCAGCATCATGTACTCCTCCCGGGCCACCTTCTCCAGGCTGAAGGGGTCGTTCTCCTTGAGGAGCACTTCCCGCTCGATGCGGTTCTTCTCCGCGCGCAGCTTCGCCGCCTCGGCCGGCACGGCGGCCAGTTCCCGCCGGACCTGCGCCTTGCGGATGATCCCCCTCTCCCCGGCTACGAAGTTCGCCACATAGACCGCGGCCACCACCGCGACCAGGCCCCAGCGGAAACGGGGAGGCAGGGAGAAGCCGCGCCCTCGGCGCACCGGGCGCAGATAGCGGTAGCGGACGGGATCGAGTCGTGCAGGGTGGGGAACCAACCGTACCCTCCTTGGCGGTTCTCCCTCGCAACGCGAAGTGGCGGGACTATACCCCCGGACACGACGGCGGGGCAAGCGGTGACGCCTGCCCCGCGTCGATCCTCACGGCGACGCGCAGTATATCGTCGCGCCACCGCAAGCCGGACCGCGGCTCCCTCTAGCGGGCCCGCGGAAAGGACTGAATGCCCGGGAACCGGGCCTGGTCCCCCAGCTCCTCCTCGATGCGCAGGAGCTGGTTGTACTTCGCCATGCGGTCGGAGCGGCTCGCCGAGCCGGTCTTGATCTGCCCCGCGTTCACCGCCACCGCGAAGTCCGCGATGTAGGTGTCCTCCGTCTCGCCGGAGCGATGGCTGATCACGGTGGTGTAGGCGTTGACATGGGCGAGGCGGACCGTGTCGAGGGTCTCCGTCACCGTGCCGATCTGGTTGAGCTTGATGAGGATCGAGTTGGCCACGCCCTCGTCGATCCCCCGGCGGAGCCGGTCGTAGTTGGTGACGAAGAGGTCGTCGCCCACGATCTGGATCCGGTCGCCGAGCCGCTCGGTCATGAGCCCCCACCCCTCCCAGTCGTCCTCGGCAAGCCCGTCCTCGATGGACAGGATGGGGAAGCGCTTCACCAGCCCCTCGTAGTAGTCCACCATCTCCGCGGAGGTGAACTCCTTCCCCTCCCCGGCCAGCACATACTTGCCGTTCTTGAAGAACTCGCTCGCGGCCGGATCGAGGGCGAAGGAGATCTGGTCGCCCGGCTTGTATCCGGCGCGCTCGATGGCCTTCATCAGGAGCTCGAGGGCCTCCACATTGGAGCCCAGGTTGGGCGCAAAGCCGCCCTCGTCGCCCACGGAGGTGGCGAGCTTCTTCTCACGCAGCACGGTCTTCAGGTTGTGGAAGGTCTCCACGCCCATGCGCAGGGCCTCGGCGAAGCAGTCCGCGCCGTGGGGCACCACCATGAACTCCTGGATGTCCACATTGTTGTCCGCGTGGGCTCCGCCGTTGACGACATTCATCATGGGCACCGGGAGCACACAGGCGTTGGTCCCGCCGAGGTACCGGTAGAGGGGCAGGCCGCAGAGGTTCGCGGCGGCGCGGGAGACCGCCATGGAGACGGCCAGGATCGCGTTGGCCCCGAGCTTCCCCTTGTTCTCGGTCCCGTCGGCCTCCAGGAGCACATCGTCCACGAGCCGCTGGTCGGTGGCGTCCTCGCCGAGCAGGTGCTCGCTCAGCTCCTCGTTGATGTTCTTCACGGCCTCGGTGACGCCCTTGCCGAGGTAGCGGCTCTTGTCGCCGTCGCGCAGCTCGACCGCCTCATGCTCCCCGGTGGACGCCCCCGAGGGTACCGCCGCCCGGCCGCTCACCCCTCCGGCGAGGATGACTTCCGCCTCCACGGTGGGATTCCCGCGGCTGTCCAGGATCTCTCTGGCGTGAATGAGTTCGATCGTGCTCATGGTGTCCTCTCTCTGCTCCGCTTCCGGGGCGGCGCCTCGCCGCCCCCCCTATGCCTCCAAAATGGCGCCTTATCTTGAGGGTTCGAGCGCTTCCCTGCAACCGCGGGCGGCATCCCGGCCCCACAATGCGACATGTAGGACGGTTTGCGATGTATCTGATTAGCGCGCCCTCCGCGACCCCGCCCAAGGACCTTGACCCGCTCCCACGGCTTCCCTCTTTTGTCCGTGCCGCGTGGGGGAGACCCGCATCCGGTTCCGGGGCAAGACCTTCCTGCAACCCGGCCCCGGGCCGGGCCGTAGTCACGGTCGCAAGCGAAGGACGCGCGAGTTGACGGAAGACCCGAGGGAAGATCGGGAACTGGTCCTCAGATGCTTGAAGAACGACCAGGCCGCTTACCGTCGGCTCCTGGAAAAGTACCGGCGTCCGGTCTACGGGATCGTCCGCAGGATGATCCCTGACGACGAGGACGCGCGGGACCTGGCTCAGGAGGCCTTCATCCGCGCGTTCCGCAATCTGGATCAGTTCGATCCGGAGCGGCGCTTTTCGAGTTGGCTCTTTCGCATCGCGCACAACCTCTGCATCGACCACTACCGGCGCAGGAAGCTGGATCTGGTGCCGATGGTGCGGCGCGGTGACGGAGAGGAAGAACCATGGGACCTTCCCGACGGCACGCCCGGGCCGGGAGAGGAATTCTCCGACCGGGAGCGCAGCCGCAAGCTGATCCTGGCGGTGGAGTCCCTGCCGCCGGCGTATCGTTCGGTGATCGTCCTGCGTCATCAGCAGGGGCTCGCTTACGAGGAGATCGCCGAGGTTCTGGAGCTTCCCCTCGGCACGGTCAAGGCCCGCATCCATCGGGCCCACCGGCTCCTCAAAGAGAAGCTCACACGACAGGGATTCGATTGGCTCCCTGAGGAAAGCTGAACCGGTCATGCAGGCAACTCACGACAACGCACATCCGGACCGCAGGGTCCTCGACCGCTACCTCGACGGGGAGCTCCCCGCGAGCGAGCGCGAGGTCGTGGATACGCACCTTCAAGCCTGCCCTCGATGCCGCCGTGAGCTGCGCGCCGTGGCGTGCCTCATGGCCGAGCTCGACCGTTTGCCGCTTCCGGAGCTTCCCATCGGATTCAACATGCGGGTCCTCGACGCCGTGCTCCCGCCCCGCCGGGAGGACGCGCTGCTCATCCGGTTCGCCACCCGGGCCTATGCCGCTCTCGCCGCGATCCTCGGGGTCATCCTCCTCGGTGTCCTCGCCGTGGCCGGTCCCGACCCCATCCGGGGGTTCGCCTCCGGCGTGGTGGCCCAGTGGGTGAACGGTGTTCTGGGCGCCTTCGGCGCGCTGGGCGGAGGGACCGTCAACCTTCTGCGCGCCATCGACGATCTCGTGCCGCTCGCCGATACCCTGGCCGCGATTCTGCGCGGCCTGGAGACCGTGGCCACCGCGACCCTCGCCCCTCAGGTGCTCCTGGTCACGGTGCTCACCTTGACGCTGGCCACGCTCGTTCTGGTCTGGGCCCTGTCGCCGGCCCGGGAAAGGGGTGTTTCTCATGTCTCCCTCTCTCTATAGATTGACTCCCGCCGCCGCGACCGGGTTGCTCCTCGTCGCCGCTCTGTCCGCGCTGCCTGCGACGGCGCAGGAGACGGTGACGCCCGCCGCGGGCGACAGCGTGCGGGGGGACCACCGCCTGCGCAAGATCACGCTGGATCTGGCCGGCGAGGACACGACACTGGCCAAGGTGACGATCGACCTCGACCGGGAGTTCAAGACCACCTCGGCCGACCATGTCCGGTTCGGCGAGAGCATTCATGTGCGTCGCGACGAGCGCATCGACGGCGATGTGGTCTCCATCGGCGGCACGGTCACCGTCGAGGGGGAGGTGACCGGCGACGCGGTCGCGGTGGGGGGGCGCATCGAGATCGCGGACCGGGCAAGGGTGGACGGGGATGTCGTCTCGGTGGGCGGTGGCGTCTCGATCGGCGACTCGGCGGAGGTCTTCGGCGACGCAGTGAGCGTGTGGGGTGCTATGGACATCGCGCCCACGGCGACCATCACCGGGGAGAATGTCCAGGTGGGGGGCGGCGGGTTCTCGCCCGCGATCTCCCTTCCCTTCAGCCGGGCCAGGAGCAACTTCGGGCACGACCTGTGGAACCTCATGGGGCGCGTCGTGTGGGTCCTCCTCCTCGTCGGCATGGGCGTGCTGGCCTTCAGCGCCTTCCCGGCCCGCATGCGCCGGCTCTCCCGCACCGTCGAAACGCGGGGCTTCATCGCCTTTCTCGCCGGCTTCGCGGGGTTCATCCTCTGGCTGCCGGCCTTCATTCTCCTCTGCGTGACCATCATCGGGATCCCCGTGGCGATCCTGCTCATCTTCCTGACGCCGCTCATGATGCTGCTGGGCTACCTCGCGGTGGCCGAGACCGCCGGCCGGCATATCCTGCGCGGACGCATCGCCTCCGCGCCCAGTCTGGCCATGACCATCGCCACAGGTGTGCTCGCCCTGGAGGGGATCCTCCTGATCGCCCGGCTGCTGAACCTGGTCGGATCGGTGTTCGATCTTCTGGGGTTCATCCTGGGCGTGGTCGGCTGGTCCATCATCACCATCGTGGTGACCATGGGCTTCGGCGGATTCCTGATGACGCGCTTCCGTGCCGAGAAGGAGCCGTTCCTGGACGCGGGCGCGCCTCCCCCTCCTCCTCCGGCCGCCCCCGCGCCTCCCGCGGGGTTCTGACCGGCCCATGCGCCGGGCGCTCGCCGCCGGCGCGACGGGGGTCGCGGCACTTGCCGCGCTCGCCGTCGCGCCGGTCCCCCTCGCAGCCGGGGTGATCCTCGTCCCCGGCGAGGAGCGCACGGTGGCCTCGGCGATGCTGCGGGCCGCGCCCGGCGACACCATCGTGGTGGAGCCGGGGCGCTACTTCGGGCCCATCGAGCTCAAGTCGAATGTCCGGCTCGTCGGTCTGCGCGGTCCCTCGCAGACCTTCCTGTACCTGGACGCGCCGGGCGCGACGCTGCGCTCCTTGGGCGGCGGACCCGCCACGGCGCTGGTCGGGTTCACCCTGCAGGGGACCGGAACCGGGGTCGAGGTCGGACGCGGCGCGCTCCAGATCTACGACTGCCGCTTCGAACCCCACCTGAGAACAGGACTGCGCTGCGCGGCGGGAGGTCATGTCCGTCTCTTCGCGAGTGTCTTCGAGAATCTGCCGCTCGCCGTCGACGCTCAGCCCGGGGCCGATCTCCTGATGATGCGCAATACCCTGAGCGGAAACAGCATCGGGCTGCGGATCGGGGCGTCCATGGTCCGGGTGTACCGCAACGAGTTCCTCGTCAACGCGGTCGCGGTCGAGGTCCTGCGAGAGGGGTCCGCGCAGATCGGGGGCACGCTGCGCGACGCCAACGGATTCCTGGGCAGCCGGACCGTCGCGCTGCGCAATCACGGGCCCGGAGCGGTGCCGGCCGCCTTCAACTACTGGGGTACGGTAGACTGTGACAGTGTGGCGGCGGGGGTAGAGGGGCCGGTGAACTATCTCCCCATGGCGCGGGAGAGCCGCCGGGACAGCGTCGGCTCCTGTCCTTAGGCCTGCGATCCCTCACCCAGCGGCTTGGGTCATTTCCCGCTTCCGGCCGGCCCGAGCCACCCAAGCCGCCTCCTCGCCGACCGGCTCCTGGATGGGCTAATTCCATCCGGAGCAAGAGACTGCGGGCCGGATGCGCCTGCGCGGGGGGATGGCTCGAATGTGCATTGTGCATGGCACACCGCTTGCGGGTAAGGGGGGCATGACTGTGCAGCGCGTCCCCTTTGCCAGCCACCCGTTCTCACGCAGCCCTCGCGGCCCGAGCCTGCGCCCGGCCCTCCTCGCCGTTGTCGCGGTTCTGGTCATCGCGGCGCCTGCTGCCGCGGAGGTGACCGTTCACACCCCGGACGAGGTGCTCGCGCGGTGGACGGTGCGTTCAGGGGACGCGCTCTTCTTCCAGGGTCCCCATGGCGAGAGCTGGCAGTTCATCACCGACATCCAGGACCCCGCGATCATCAACCCGGGCGAGGGGGCATTCTTCCCCGTCGATCCGGGTCTCGTCGAGCAGGCGCTGGCGGCCGTGTCCTACCCGATCGGCGATCTGGCCGCGGATGTGTTCATCCTTCCCTACCCCAGGCGCGATCTCATCCCTTCCAGCGCGAGCGGCAACGCGGTGTTCCTCTCTCCGGGCGTGGCCCCCGTCTCCACGAACCATGTGCACGCCCTGGTGGCCCATGAGCTGGGCCATGTCGTACACAACCAGTACCTCCCGGACGGCCGAGAGGCCGACTGGACCGCCTACAGGGAGCTGCGGGGGATCCAGGACCGGACGCTCTACAACGACAACGCCGCGCATCGGAACCGTCCCCACGAGATCTTCGCCGAGGATTTCCGGTTCCTTTTCGGCGGCCCCGAGGCCAACTACTCGAACAGCATCGAGAACCCCGGCCTCCTGCTCCCCACGCAGGTGCCCGGACTGCGCGACTTCATGCTCGCCCTGTGCGGCGCATCCGCGGTCGAGCAGATGCCTCTGGTCACCCCGAGCCTGGCGCTCTATCCGAACCCGGCCCGCGCAAGGGTCTCCATCGCCCTTGATGCGGCGATCCCCGTGGACGGACGCCCGGTCACCGTGAGCATCTTCGATGTGACGGGGAGACTGGTGGCGCGCCGCTCCCTGGGGTCGGACGCGGGCATGGAGTGGGACGGACGGCTCGACCAGGGCGGTCTGGCCGGTGCCGGCGTCTACTTCGTGCAGCTGAGCCGCGGCGCCGAGACCTACAGGGGTCGCATCCTCATCACCCGCTGAGCCCGGCGCGCGGCGGCACGCGCCCGCGACGCAGCTCCTCCCGCAGATCCGTCACGGCCCCGGATTGGGAGTGAAACGGGCGCTGCGACCCTGCGCGTTCCGGTCCCCCAGGCCGCTCAGGTCCACCGCGATGCCGGCCACCGCCTTGGGCACGCCGAGCAGGCCGCCGCCGGCGCGTCCCCCGGGCAGGTCGCCCGACACCCAGGCGTCCACCTTCTCGAGGTCGTCGAGGTCGATCGGTTTCAGGATGGCCTTGACCGTCAGGTAGTAGCCTTTGCCCCTCTCGAAGCTCGAGGCCAGGCCGAGCGGCACCTCGTAGACCCGCTCGAGGTAGGCGCGCAGTTCCGCACGGTCCGGCAGCAGGATCAGGGTTCCGTCCGGCTTGACGACCTCGTAGGTGCCCCACCAGAGATCCCGCCGGTAGCGGTAGGTGTAGACCTCCGTGTGCACCAGCGCATCCCACCATCCCGAGCGGTCGCGCCACAGGTCGACGACCAGGATGAGCGTGGCGGGGATGCCCTCGCCGACGGTGCTGTCGGCTTCGCTCACCACGCCTGTGGGGAGGAAGCGGGCCACGAGCGGGGTCGAGGGCGGCGCCGGCTCCGGGGCGTCCACGCGCACGCTGAGCTCCGCCCGCGCCGCGGTGGTCCAGGTCATGGACCACCCCAGCGCGAGCAGGCAGGTCATGCGCGATCCCGGCCCCATTGGTCCTCCCTCTTCAGAAGGAATGCTGGAACCGCACCGAGACCTTGATGTCGGCGTCGGAGCGGTTCACATTGCGGGCGGCGAGCACCGAGACCCCCTCGTCCCCCGCGCTGAATCCTATCCCCATGTCGACGGGAACCCGCAGATCCATGAGGGATCCGTCGTCCCACGCCCTGCCCGCGTCGGCGAAGACGAGGGTCCGGATGTTGTCCGCCAGCGCGAAGGCGTACTCGATGTTGGCCAGGGCCACCCGGTTCCCCCGAAACTCGCGGTAGTTGTGGCCGCGCAGGGTGCCGAGTCCACCGACGGCGTAGCGCCGTTCGATGGGAAGCTGGTCGCCGGAACTTCCCCCCGGCGCCCATGCGAGGGACCGGGACTCTCCCATGCCGGCCAGGAGCCGGGCCGAGAGGGTCTGACGCGGGGAGACGCGCAGGTAGCTGCGCAGATCCGCTGTGGCCTTCCAGAGATCGAAGTCGCCACCCAGCCCCCCGCCGCCCCTCTCGTAGGTCACCCTGTGCCAGTGCTCGACGGCGCCCCAGCTGGTGCGGGGGGATCGCACCCGGGATGCATCGCCTCGTGGACGCGTGTCGAGGGTGGCGGAGAGCTCGAAGCCGCGGTAGTCGCCCTCGGGGATCTCCGGATTGGGCCGGAAGTCCGCCTTCTGGCGGAACACCGACCAGTCGGTCGCCTGGGGCAGGGAGCGCTCCTCCTCAAGAACCATCCCGACAGAGACACGCAGGTCCCGTGCGGGGCGGCCGGCCAGGAAGAGGCGGCCGCCTTCCGCCTCGTACCAGTCCCGGTAGTCGCGGTGCAGGAAGAAAGTGGCGGCCGAATTTTCGCCCTCGCCGATGACCTCGTCTCCGTAGAAGAAGGGGATTGCGCTGCGGTGCGCGTCGACGCCGATCGAGAGATCGCCGCCCGCCATGAGCGGCTGCTCGAAGCCCAACCCGTACCATCCCCGCCGGGCCGCAAAGCCGTAGCCGAAGCCGGCGTGATAGCCCGGCTGCCAGCCGTCGTGCTCCATGTCGCGTCCCACCTCGCCGTAGAGGGCGAGCCCCTGGACGCGGTTGTAGCGCATCCATGGGCGGAAGGTGGTGCGTTGCCCCCTGCCCCAGGCGAACTCCCCGCCGAAGGTGATCCGGCGGCGTATCGGAGGCTGTTCCTCCGGCGTCGAGACGCTGTCAGGGGAAAGGAACTCGAGCCGCACGGGGGGGGCGGCGGGGCGAAGCGAATCGGGAGCCGCGGCCTGCATTCCGGCCGCAAGCGAATCGGGAGCTGCCGTCTGCGCGGACGCCGGAACGCCGCGACCGGTGCCTGCGGCAAGGAGCACTGCCAGCAGGAGTCTCCCGGTCCGCGAAGCCGGCAGCGCGTGGCGATAGCTGGGCAACAGGGACGGTGCGCGCCATGGAATCGGTGTCATGGTCATTGCCCTCCGGAGCGGGCCCACCCCGCTCACTCGCCCATGCCCAAAGCAAGGCCCGTTCCAGCCGACGACATGGATTTTGCCAGCGCAAGTCGCTGATGTTCCATAACTTGTGCGATGACCCGCCTGCCGGGGCGGAGCCCCGCCGCCGGATTTATGCGGACATCCGGCCACGCCCTGTGGCGCCGCCGCGCCACCCCACAGGGCGGCCTCCCGGCCCCCGGCCGCCTCACCCCTTGCGTTCGATCCCGAGCCTGCGCATCTTGCGGTGCAGGTTGGCCCGGTCGATCCCCAGCACCCTTGCGGCCTGGCTCACATTCCACCCCGCCTTGGCGAGCTCCGCCTCCAGGATCTGCCTCTCCGCCCCGTCGAGGAGGCGCTTGAGGAGATCGGCTCCCGATTCGGGTTCCGGGTCCCCGGCGGGCGCATCCTCGAGGCCCGCCAGCCCCGGGTCTTCGCCGCAGAGGGTGAGCACCTCGGCGGGGGCCACCGCGTCGTCCACGGCCATGATGACGAGCCGCTCCACCACATTGCGCAGCTCGCGCACATTTCCCGGCCAGGAGGCGCGGGCGAGGAGGCGCATGGCCTCGGGGGTGATCTTCACCCGGGTCCGCCCGTATTCGCGGCGGAAGTAGGCGAGGTAATGCTCCACGAGGATCGGGATGTCCTCGGCGCGCTCCCGCAGGGGAGGCACGGTGATGGGGAGGACATTCAGGCGGTAGAAGAGGTCCCGGCGGAACCGGTTCTCGGCGACCTCCCGGTTCAGGTCCTTGTTGGTGGCGGCGATGATGCGCGCGTCGAAGGAGAGGATGCGGGTGCCGCCCACCCGCTCGAACTCGCTCGACTCGAGGGCGCGCAGGAGCTTGGCCTGGGCCTCCTGGCTCATGTCGCCGATCTCGTCGAGGAAGAGGGTGCCGCCGTGGGCCAGCTCCAGCTTGCCCCGCTTCTGCGCCGCGGCGCCGGTGAAGGCGCCCTTCTCGTGGCCGAAGAGCTCGCTCTCCACGAGGTCCTTGGGAATGGCCGCGCAGTTGAGACGCACGAAGGGGCCGTCGCGGCGCGGGCTCAGGTCGTGGATCGCGCGGGCCACCAGCTCCTTGCCCACCCCGTTCTCGCCAAGGATGAGCACCTTGGCCGGTGTCGGCGCCGCGCGGTGCACCGCTTCCCGGAGCTGCCCCATCACCGCGCTCTCCCCGACGATCCGGTGAAGCGCCCCGCTCTCCTCGCGCAGCGCCGTGTTCTGCCGGCGCAGCGCAGCCATGCGCAGCGCGCGGTCCAGGGTGATGCCGAGCCTCTCGGGACTGAACCCCTTCTCGAGGAAGTCGAAGGCGCCGAGCCGCACCGCCTCCACCGCGAGCTCGATGGTGCCGTGCCCGCTCATCATCACGAAGGGGATCTCCTCGACGAGGTCCGCGCGGCGTTTGAGGAACGCCACCCCGTCCTCGCCGGGCATGCGCACATCCAGGAGGACCAGGTCGACGGGGCTCGCGTCGCGGCCGAGCGCCTTCTCGAGTGCCGCGGTGTCCTGGGCCTCGATGACGCGATGGCCCTCGTCGGTGAGGAACTCGACCAGCGACTTGCGCACCCGCGGCTCGTCGTCCACCACGAGGACCGTCTTGCGAAGCCTGTCGACCTCGGTCATGACCCCTCCGGGCGCCTCGCGGCGCCGTCCCGGCTCTCTCCGCTTCCGGCCGCGGGAAGGGTGAGCACCACCCGCGCCCCGCCTCCCGGCCGGTCCGCCAGTTCCATCGACCCGCCATGCTGGAGCATGGTCCGCTGCACCAGGCTCAGGCCCAGGCCCGTGCCCTGCGCCTTGGTGGTGAAGTAGGGCTCCAGCACGGTATCACGCGCGCCCTCCGGCCATCCCGGTCCGTCGTCGTCGATGGTGATCCGCATTCCCTTGGGCCCATCCTCCAGCCCGATCCACACCTGCCCGGTCTCTCCTCCCGCTTCGGCCGCGTTCTTGAGAAGATTGCCGAGGGCCTGGCGCAGGAGGGTGCGGTCTGCGCGCGACCAGGCCGGCCGGGGGGGCGGGGACCAGTGGAGACGGGCCGCGTCCGCGAAGCCTTCCACCGCCCCGGCGACGATCTCGCGCAGGTCCACGCGGACCGGTTCGATCTGGGGCAGCCGCGCGAGCTCGCTGAACGAGGCGGCCAGGCGCTGGAGCCCCTCCACCTCCTCGCCCAGGGTGTCCAGAGCGCGAAGGACGCGGTCGCGTCCGGCCTCGGGGATGTCCGGCGCCAGCTTGCGCAGGCGGTGAAGCGAGAAGGTGACCGGGGTGAGCGCGTTCTTCATCTCATGGGCGACCCGGCGCGCCACCTCCTGCCATGCGCTCAGGCGCTCCGCGCTGGCCAGCTCGCGGCGGGAGCGGGAGAGTTCCGCGCTCATCGCGTTGAAGGTCTCCACGAGGCGCTCCACCTCGCGGCTTCCCTCCGGTCCGACACGGACTCCCTCCTCACCCAGCGCGACCCGCTCCATGCCGGAGGCGAGATTGGCCACCGGCCGGCTGACCCGCACGGCGAGGCGGCGCGCGATCCACGCGGAGCCCAGGCCGAGCAAGACCACCGTGAAGCCCAGGGCAAGGATCACCGCGCTGCGGTTGACCCGCTTGAGCACCGCGAGCTGCCGGTAGTAGGCCACCCCCTCGGAGAGCCGATCGATGCGCGCGTAGAAATCGGGCTCGAGGTAGATGCCGGCCAGAAGGATGGACTCGCCTTCTCCCGGCTCGCCCGCCATGCCGGCGTAGGCCAGGAGGCCCCGCGTCGCGTCCTCCAGGAAGGGTTGTTCGGAAGCGGCGACGCGCGCGACCCCCTCGATGGCGCCGGGGGCGGCGATGAGCGGATCGCGGCTGATCTCCAGGAGCAGCGCGCCCTCGGCGTCGTAGAGCTGGACGAAATCCATGTTGTAGGCGCCGGCGAGGCGGGCTCTGAGCGCGATCCGGTTCACGGGCGGCCCCAGGGCGGGATCGGCCGCGATGAGCTGGCCGCGCTGGCGCAGGTCGTTCCGCGTGCGTGTGAGCAGATCGCGGGCCACCTCGATGCTGCCCTCCAGCGCGCGCTGGACCCCCGGGTTCTCCCATCGCTCCAGGGAAGCCAGGAGTCGATGGGTGGCGATCGCGGTGAGACTGAGAGAGGGCACGAGCGTCAGGGCAAGGAACAGCAGCGTGAGCTGTCCTCGAAGCGTGCGCGGCGCGAGGGCCATGGTGGGTCGCGCGCCTAGGGCGCGGCCGCCTCCTTCCCCTTGACCTGGTCGTAGCCGAGCTGGCCGCATGCGGCAAGGATATCGAGCCCCTTCGAGTAGCGCACGGTGACGGTGGTGCGGTAGGGCCAGACGCGGCGCGCGAAGGCGTCCACCTCGGTCTCGGTGGGGCGCTCGAAAGGAAAGAGCTCCGAAGGGTTGAAGGGGATCAGGTTGAGCTTGGAGGGGAACCGCTCCACGATCCGGCCCAGCCTCTCGGCGTCCTCCGGCGAGTCGTTCACGCCGCGGATGAGGACATACTCCACCGTGATCCGCCGCGGCGAGGCCTTCGCGTAGGTCTCCACGGCGGGGATGAGCGCCTCGAGGGGGTACTTCCGCGTCACCGGCATCAGCTTCTCGCGCACCTCGTTGGTGGTGGCGTTGAGGGAGAGGGCCAGCCCCACAGAGGGGTACCGCTCGGCGAGCCGCAGGATCCCCGGCACCACGCCCACGGTGGAGATGGTGATGCGGCGCCCGGAAAAGTTCAGCCCCAGGGGATCCTGGAGGATCTCGATGGCCTGGAACATGGCGTCCAGGTTGTCCATGGGTTCGCCCATGCCCATCGCCACGAGGTTCACCCCGCGATCCCGATCGGGACGGAATCGCGTGAGGTGGAGGATCTGCGCCACGATCTCACCAGCCGTCAGGTCGCGCAGGCGCCCGATCCTGCCCGTGATGCAGAAGGCGCAGCGGAAGGCGCAGCCGACCTGGGTGGAGAAACAGATCGTCTCCCCATAGTCGGCGCGCATGAGGACGCTCTCGATCTCGAGGCCGTCCCGAAGCCTCCAGAGGAACTTGGTGGCGCTCCCGTCCTGGTTCACGACCTGGCGGAGGGGCTCGAGGCCCCGGATGTCCATTCTTGCGGCGAGATCGGCGCGCAGGGGCTTGGGCAGGTCGGTCATGGCGTCGAAGTCGAGAAGTCCGCGCCGGTAGATGTTGGTGAAGAGCTGGCGGGCGCGGTAGCGCTCATGGCCCAGCTCCTCGAACCAGCGTTCGAGCTGCGGGCGGGTCTGATCGTAGAAGCGGAGAGGGTCGGTCATAGGGGATCGGACCGGAACGCCAGGATCGGACGGGGGCGGACACCCGCGAACCGAGCCGGCCGGCCGGGAGGCGAGAGCGTAGCAACATTCGGCATGGGGGTCAAAATCGCCCCTTGCCTTCAGGCGGGAGGGGATGATACAAGATGGTGTAGTCATATGATCATATATGCATATATCACGAGGGGGAGCCATGGACCGAGACCTGGCCGCGGCCCAGATGCGGGCCCTGGGAGAACCGAACCGGCTGGATCTGTTCCTCCGCCTGGCAGCATCGGAGCTCGGAGGAACGGATCTGTTGCGCCTGACCGGACTGAGCCAGCCGAATCTCTCCCGGCATCTCAAGGTCTTGCGAGAAGCCGGGGTCATCCAGGAGCGATGGGAGGGACGAAACGCCTATTACCGGCTTTCGGGGGGGGCGCTGGCCCTGGAGATCGCCCGGCAACTCGGTGTGACCCCGGCGGTCCCGGCCCCTGGGGGTCAGGCCCAGGGGGCGGATCTACAACATATGCGCATAGATGCATTTGATTCAACGGAGGAATCGACCTCCGAGGAACCGGAGGGGTCCCCCCCTCTGGAGGACTGGATGCTTTGACATCGCTTGAAGCCGGCCCTTCCCGGATCTCGAAATGTCATTTATACTTCTACCAGTCCGGTGGAAACGCCGTTTCGTGGGCTTGTTCAGATCACGGACGGCGTCCCCGGCTGCTCTAGTCAGGGCGGTCCCTGCCGGTGGAGGGATCCCGTCCAGGTGACGAGACAAGACCGTCAACGTCCCAGACCGTCTTTCCGTCCGTCCCCCCTTGAAGGCGGAATCTGGCCGACTGTCCTATGGAGCGCTCACATATGACCTCCAAACGTTTGGGCATCCTGCTTTTCATCCTAGCCGTCGTCTGGAGTGTGGCGGGGCTCGGCTGGTTGACTCCCATCGCAGGCGATCCTTCCGCGGCCCTTCCCGGTGTACGGGCGGCCCAGGCGGATCCGCCCGGCGGAATCGACCTGTTCACCTCCTACACCGTCGACGGCGACCCGGACTCATTCGCCCATTCGCCCACCGATGACGACGACTCGGCCACGCCGAGCGACAGCACCAGCACGACATCGTCTTCCGGGGGCGGCAAGACAGGGGGTACCCCGACTCAGCACTTGATGCAGACCGTGGGGATCGTGGTCACCACGGCTCTGAGCTGGATCCTTTAGCGATTTCCCTTGTGCCCGGCCGAGGCTCGCTGCCGGCCGGGCGTGTTGAGGGCCAGCAGCGTGAACCGTTCGGAGCAGTCAGAACGGCGTCCCCGACGCGGTGCTTCCGCGCCTGATCGGGAGGTCTGGCAGGACCTTCCGGAGGCCGTGAAGTACGGGGATGTCTGCTATCAGGCGGAGCGGTTCGCCGACGCCCTGGAGGCGTACGGCCGGGCCCTTGCCGCGTCCTCGAAGAACCGCGCCGACGCGCTTCCCGCCGAGCTTCGGGCGCGGCTTCACTACCGCATGGCCTCCTGCTACATGCGCCGCGCCAGCTACCGGCAGGCCCTCGAGCAGCTCGACCTGTCCCGGCAGGCCCTGCCCCGCCACCTCGACAAGATCCGTCTCGCCAAGATCTACGCGCGACGCGGCTATATCCTGATCGAGATGGGGCAGTACGCACGCGCCGAGCGGCACCTGGTCTGGAGCAAGAAGCTCTTGAGCGGGACCAACGAGCATGAGGAGCTGGCCAACCTCGAGACCAACCTCGGCGCCCTGTACGCGCGGGTCGGCCGGGCGGCGGAATCGCGGCAGGCCTTCCTGAGCGCGATGGCCACCTTCCGCCGGATCGGGGACCGCGAGGGCGAGGCCCGTTCCTTCAACAACCTCGGCCTCCACTACAAGAACGCCTGCGAGTGGCGGGAGGCGGTGCGCTACCTCGAAGAGGCCCGCTCCCTCTGGGGCCGTTTGGGCAATCGCAAGCACCTGGTGATCGTTCACCTCAACCTGGGTATCGTGCACTTCAAGCTCGGCAAGTGGGAACTCTGCGAGGAGAACCTGACCGCCGCCGAGTCGCTGGCGCGGGAGCTGGCCGAGGGCCAGCAGTTGGTGCGCATCCAGCTCGCGCAGGGCAACCTTGCGCTGCGCCGGCGCCGCTTCGACGAAGCCCGCAGTCTCTACGAGAAGGCCCTGGAAACGGCGCGCGCCGAGTCCTACGGCCGCGAGTCGGTGCTCGCCAAGGAGTTTCTGGGCGAGCTCCACTTCGAGGAGCGCCGCTTCGACGAGGCGGCCACCCTCCTGGAGGCCGCGCTCGCCGAGGCCCGGGCCATCGCCCCCGAGGGGGACCTCGTCAGCGAGAGCCTGCGGCGGCTGGCCGAGACCCGGCTCGCCCAGGGCCGGTACGACGACGCGCTCACCTTCGCCAAGGAATCGGCGGCCCTGGCCAGCCGCATCGGGGATCGCTACGAGGAGGCCGTGGCGCTGCGGAGCGTGGGGCTCGCCATGATCCGCCTGGATCGCCGCGACGAAGGGGAGCAGCTCCTCCAGATGAGCCTGGACTCCCTCGGCGAGATCGGGGAGGCCTACCAGAAGGGCGCGACCCACTTCGCCTACGGAACCTTCCTCGCCGAATCGGCCATGGCCGGGCGCTCCACCCGCGAGCTGGAGCTGGCGGGCATCCACCTGCAGCGCGCCTACGGGGCCTTCCTGGATCTGGACGCGCGGGTGCGCGCCGCCGAGGCCGCCTACCGGCGGGCCGCCCTGGAGACGCACTTCCACCGCTTCGACGAGGCGGCCACCTTCCGCGCGAAGGCGAGGCAGGTGCTCCCCTCCGGCGCCGCTCCCGCGCTCGAGGAGCAGCTGAACCGTCTGGGCGCGGAGCTTGAGGACGCCTTCGCCGAGCGCTGGTCCTCGGGGGGCGATGTGCTCGCCTCGCTGCGGGAGATGAAGCGGCTCTTCCAGGGCGCCACCGACACCGATGCCGTGCTGCGGGAGCTGATCCGGGTCGCCGTGACCCGCTCGGGCTCCACCCGCGGCTGTGTCGCCCACGCCCGCGGGAACGGAAGGGTGGAGATCGCCGCCGTCTATGGATGGACCCCCGCCGAGGCAAAACTGCTCACGGGGGCTCTCGGCGAGATCCTCCAGGCCGCGCTGGAGGAGAACCGCCCCGTCTGGACCAACAACGCCGTGGAGGACGAGCGCTTCCGGGCGGTGTCGGGCGTTGCCCTGTCCGGCGTGCGAAGCCTGGTGCTGCTCCCCCTGTCCCTCACCGACCAGGAGCCGGGCTTCCTCTATGTGGACAAGACGCCCGACAACATGGAGGGCGCCTACCACCAGGGCGAGCTGCACCTGCTCTCGATCCTTGCCAACCTGGCGGCTCTCTCGATCATCGAACGGTGGAACTCCCGCCTCCTGCGGGAAAACGAAGAGCTGCGGGCCCGCATCGCGCTCGGGGAGGGAGAGGACCGGTTCGTCACCGCCCATCCCGGTCTCAAGGAAACGCTGCGGCTGGTCACCAAGGTGGCCAACAGTCCGGTCTCGATCCTCATCGAGGGAGAGACCGGTACTGGGAAGGGGCTCCTGGCCCAGATCATCCACGAGGCTTCCAACCGCCGCGACAAGCCCCTGGTGCAGATCAACTGCGCCGCTCTGCCCGAGCAGCTCCTGGAGAGCGAGCTCTTCGGCCATGTGAAGGGGGCCTTCACCGGCGCCGCCTACAACAAGATCGGACTCTTCAAGGAGGCCGAGAACGGCACGATCTTCCTGGACGAGGTGGACAAGACCTCCCTGGCGGTCCAGGCCAAGCTCCTCCATGTCATGGACTCGAAGGAGGTTCGCCCTGTCGGGTCCGTGAAGCCCTACCGCGTGGACACCCGGGTGATCTGCGCCACCAACTCCAGCCTGCGCGAGAAGATCCGGGCCGGGGAATTCCTGGAGGACCTCTACTACCGCCTGAACGATTTCATCGTCACCGTGCCGCCCCTGAGGGATCGTCGCGAGGACCTGCCGCTCCTCCTGGACTACTTCATCAAAAAGTTTTCCACCCAGTACGGCCGCCCGGAGGTCCGCCTCACGCCGGAGGTGCGTCGGGTGCTGCTCGACCATGTCTGGCCGGGGAATGTCCGCGAGCTGGAGAAGACGATTCGCCGGCTGGTGGTGCTCGCCGACGAGGAATTGCCGGTCGGAATCGATCTTCTTCCTCTGGAGATCCAAACCGAGAAGCAGGGGTTCACCGGGCAGACCCTGCGCGAAGAAGTTGCACGGGTGGAACGGCGCGTCATCGGCGAGGCGCTGCGCGCCAACGACTGGAACAAGGCTCAGGTGGCGCGGGTCCTCAAGGTTTCTTATCCCTGCCTGCTCAAGAAAATCAAGGAGCATCATCTGGCCCCGCCCGAGCGATGAGCCTCCCGTTCCCCATCGTTCCAAGCCCTGGCAAGATCATTGATAGCCCAAGTCCTTGAAAAATGGACATCATCCCCCCTGAGAGCCTCGTCCAGTAAAGGCTGTTAACAGCCTCTGCCAAAATCCGCGAGACCCGGCCTGGGGCCGGGCTATCCACCCATGGCGTAACCCATTCAACCAGAGCGTGTTGAAGATCGCGGGCGGCGCGTGTCCCGCCTTGGCACGGGTCCTGCTCAGTAGAGCCTGCGGAGGGGGGACCTCCGGAGCCGAGACCCGTCGGGTTCCAAGCGCAACGCGCCCTGCAGCTCAGTTGTTCCTACCGGACTTGGAGCCCGATGGATCGGCCCTCACCCTGCAGACCCCAGGCGTCCAGAAAGAGAGCGGGGGAAGGATCGTGAGGCGCGAACGCAGCGAAGCCTACCGCGATCAGTTCGAGTACCTCGCGGACTGCTTTGACTTCATCCGCACGCGGGGGGACGCCTACACCATTCGCACCGAGGCGCTCGAGAGCGAGCGCATGTCCCAGTACGGCGAGCGGAGCGGCTTCGATTTCGAGCGGAGCCGTCTCCTGAGCCTCTACCACGGAATCGAGGCCGAGGTGGAGCGCAAGGAGGAACAGATCCGCCGCCGCCGCCAGGAGACCGCTGCCCTCGGGATCCGCTTTCCCCTCGACCTCTTCGTCGAGCGGCACGGACTCTCTCCCGAAGAGACGCAGATCCTCCTGGTCCTGCTTCACAACGAGTCGGCCGGCCGCAGCCACGCACGGTTCAACACCGGGAACGAGATCCTGAACCTCCTCTTCCCGAACCCCGTGAGCGCGCTCAAGGCCTCCTCGTTCCTGGATGCGGGGGCGACGCTCCTCGAGGAAGGACTCATCCGGTCATTTTCCGATGACGAGGCCACCAACTTCTTAAGGGCTGCCTACGAAGTCACGGAGAAGACCCTGCACGAGGTGTTGGGAACTGGAGAACGCAGCTCCATCAGGGACCGGCAACACGCCTCCCACACTTCCAGCAGCCCTCTCGAGAGCCCTTATCGAGTCGTCGCCCCCCATGTCCGTCTCGACCAGGTCGTGCTTCCGGACGCCATCCGGCAGGGGATCGAGGAGGTCCTCTGGCAGGCCGACCAGGGTCAGGAGCTGTTTCGCGAGTGGGGTCTGGACGCGGTGGTCGAGAAGGGGCGCGGGACCATCGTGCTCTTCAGCGGTCTCCCCGGCACCGGCAAGACCATGACCGCGGAGGCGATCGCGGAGCGCCTCGGCAGGCCCCTCCATGTCGCCGACTACGCCCAGCTCGAGAGCAAGTGGATCGGAGAGACCGAGAAGAACATCGTGGCGGTATTCCAGGCCGCCACCCGCGCGGGAGCGGTCCTGCTCCTGGACGAGGCGGACGCGATCCTGGCCGGCCGCCTCGACGGCGGGCACTACAACGACCGCGCCTACAACCGCCAGGTGAGCATTCTCCTCGGCGAGCTGGAGGCCTACCCCGGCATGTGCATTCTCACCACCAACCGGGTGGTGACGCTCGACGAGGGTCTGGCCCGGCGCATCGCGGCGAGTTTCGAGTTTCCGATCCCGGAGGTCGGGGAGCGGCTGCGCATCTGGCGGGCCCTGCTCCCGGATCGCGTGCCTCTGGGCGAGGATGTGGATCTGGAATACCTGGCCCGACGGTTCGCCATGGCCGGCGGGCACATCAAGAATGCCGTCCTCACCGCGGTCCGCAAGGCGGGCCGGCGGGCGGGCCGGCGGGCGCGCGTGACGCAGC
>CAZWKH010000009.1:0-20067 GCA_964633885.1 uncultured bacterium
GGGGGCGAGCGCAATCACCGCTCTGGACACCGCCTGGTGGCTGATTCTGTTTCCCGGGCTCGCGCTCGCGGTGGCGCTGTTCTCGCTGAATTTCCTGGGGGATGGGCTGCGCGACGCGCTGGATCCGCGGGGAAGAAACCGCTAGGCCCGGGGGGATTCCGCCTTGCCCACAGGGACGCGCTAGCGCAGGAGCAGGACCCGGCAGGTGCAGGCGGCCCGTCCCGTCTCGACGCGCGCGAAGTAGATCCCCGCGGACTGCTCCCGCGCATCCCAGGGGACTTCGTAACGGCCCGGCCCGCGGGTTCCCTCGTCGAAGCGGGCGACCTCGGCGCCGGCCACGCTGTACACGACGATCCGCACCCTGGCCTCGGCGTCGAGGGTGTAGGCGAGCCTCTGCACCGCCTCGTCGGGGCGGCCGGCCGGGAAGATGGACAGAGGCAGCCCCGCTGCAGTGTCCGGGACGGCCACGCCGTTCCCCGTGATCTCGATGGTGTCGCCGCAGCTCCCGGTCACCGCGACCGCGCAGGCATGGGGGCCTTCGGTGAGGGGAGCGAAGCGCACCGTCACCGGCAGGGAATCCGCCCAGGCGAGCTCGTAGAACCCTTCGTTCAGGACGGAGAAGGCGTCGCAGGAGGCGGCGATCGTACCCACCGCTTGCTCTCCCGAGTAGTTGAACAGGTGGAACGCGAGGTCCATGGAGCCGCCGACCGGGACATCGCCGAAGTCGAGCGAAGGGGCGTCGGCGATGCAGTCCACCGGGCTGCGCTGGGCGAAGCCGCTCACCTTCACCTCGGCGCAGCGGGAATTCGTGGCCAGGGTGCCGACATGGACCCCCGTGGTGAGAGGGGCATACCTCAGGCGCACCGGCAGGGTGTCGCCCGGGGCGATGGAGAAGAACCCCTCGCCGTCGGGGAGGGAGAAATGGGGAAGAAGCCCGGCCTCGCGCAGCTCGAGGGCCAGGGCTGCCTCTCCCTTGTTCACGAAGCGCACCGTCTCGGTCTTGCCCATTTCCATCTGGGTGAGCCCGAACTGCACCTGTGAGGAGGGGAGCACGGTGCAGCCCTCGATGGGAGCCCGCCCCGCACCGGTCACGGCCATGGAGGCGCAGGGCCCTCCGAAGGAGACGGTCCCGGTGAAGGTGCCGGCCGCGAGGGGTTCGAACCGGATGGTGAACTCATGGCTGCCGCCGGGGGCGAGGAGGTACGAACCTCCCCCGGCCAGGACCGAGAATGGGGAACCGCTGCTGCTGACCCGGCCGGAGATCTCCTCGGATAGGTTGTTGGTCACGGTGAAGTCGATGTCGAGGTGCGAACCCACGAGCAGCGTTCCGAAGCTTCGGGTCGCCGGCGCCACCCCGCAGGCGGGAATGCCCACCCCGGAGAGGGAGACGGGGGGACAGAGGGCTCCGACAGAGAGCTGTCCGCTGTGGGACTTGGCCGCGGTCGGTTCGAAGAACACGGGGAAGGTCGCGGAATCGCCCGGAGCCAGGGTGAACACGCGGGATTCGGGCGCCAGGCGGAAGCCCTCCCCGCTCACCGCGGCGGTTCCGCCCCAGGTCTCGGGATGGGTGTTGCGCAGCACCGTGGTCCGGATCCGCGACTCTCCCACCGCGGTGCTGTCGAAGGCCAGGCGATCCGGCGAGAAGGAGCCCAGGGGGTCCGCGCGCCCCAGAAGGACGATCCCCGGGCTGCAGCCGTTCCGCAGTCCTCCTGTGACCGATCCATAGCGGGAGAGAGCGAAGCGCAGCGACACCGGCATCTCCGCTCCAGGCTCCAGGGTGAATGGGGCCCCGCTCGAGAGCAGGAAGAATCCCTCGCCCGTCACCGACCAGGACCCTTTGAGCACAGAGAGGCCTTCGTTGCGGACGAGGATCGTGGTGTCGCGCGCCCCGCCCGCCCAGATGGTGGGGAAGCGCACCGACTCGGGCGACACGGGGCATTGCGGGACATAGTGGTAGTAGTCGCAGGGGTTGAGGCCGAAGTCCGATCCGTAGGGGGTGAAGTTGACCTGCGGCACGCTCCGGCCAACAACCGTGGTCGTCCCGCCGCAGTCGGTGATCTCGAAGCTGAGTCCGCTGTCGGCACCGGAGATCAGCAGCGCATCTGATGAATAGGCGTACACATAGAACGCTCCCGCCACGGCGTGGACCCCCTCGCCGGCGATCTCGGTCTTCTGGCAGTTCGCCGCCGGGTCCCAGGTGATCCGGTTCGTTCCACCGGACGCGGGCCAAGGGCCCTGCCCGCCGTCCCCCGGAATCTCGTGATCCGCGCAAAGGTACCATCCGAAGACATCGACGCCCTGGTTCGGCCGGTTGTCGTACCAGATCCGGCAGCGCAGGCCGGCCACGCCCGTGACGGGGTCCCCATGGCCCACGGCCAGGTAGACATCCTGGTTCACTCCGACCGAGCCCCTTGTGTTGTACCCGGAGCAGGGGATCCCCTGGGCGTTCGGCGAATGTGTGGTGCAGATCGTCGTCGCCTTGGTCGTATGCGAGGTTACATGCAGTGCGACCACCGCCTGGCTGTTGGAGCCGGCGGTGGCGGGGTCGGTGGGGAGCAACAGCAGACAGGCGGCCGGAATCGAGGCCGCAAGGGCGCGAAGCGGCGGAATCCAATCCATGGGGACCTCCGCGCACCGGGGGGACACAAACCTAAGTATAGTCCCCCCCCGGAGAGGTCACAAGGCGCGGGCCGGTCGGGCCGCCGAGGGCGGTGGCGGGTCAGGCCGCGCAGCGTCGCGCGCGGTGCGGGCTCAGGCCGCCCTGCCGGGCAGGTCGCGCAGCGCGTCCTCCTCGGTGGGGGCCACGACGAGGGAATCGGTCACCCCGGTGAGCTGGAAGATCATCGCCACCGCGGGGGAGGGCGCGACCACGCGGAGCCATCCGCCGCGCCGCTCCTGCACCGCCGATTGCTCCAGAAGGCGCCCGAGGCCCGGGGCCTCCATGTAGTCGACCTCCGAGAGATCCACCACATAGAAGGGCGAGCGCTCGCCCCCCTCGCGCAGCCGCGACTCGAAGTCGTGGAGGGTCGCCTGGCGCACCGTGCCGCGGAAGCGCTGCACGGAAACCTCGGTGCCGTCCCGCACCAGGAGCCGCGAGATGCTGATGAGGTGCGCCCGGTCTCTAGGCCGCTTTGCCACTCAGGGTCTCCGCGCCGCCGGCGAGCCGCTCGGCGTCAAAGAAGAGGGTCAGCTCGTTGCCGCCGCCGCGCCGCGGGCGATGCCGCATCGACTCCGCGATCCGCCGCACCATGGCCAGGCCCCGTCCGCGGGTTGCGAGGTCGCGGGCGAGGCGGTCCAGATCGCGCGGCGGAAGCGCGGTCACATCCACTACCGGCGCACGGTCGCGCAGCACCACCGCGAAGCGCTCGCCTTCACCGATGCGCAGCGTGATCTCGACGGGAAGACCGGCCCGGTTGCCGTAGCCATGCTCGAGGATGTTCGCGACGGCTTCCTCCACGGCCAGCATCGCCATGGCCCGCGCTTCCGGACGGCGCAGGTCGAGGACCAGCACCTCGCGGAGCCCCCGGCGAAGACGGCTCAGGGCGCCGGGCCCGGAGGTGATGCGCAACCTTCTGGAGATCAACGACTTGAATCCGTCCACGCCACCGTTATCGGCGGGCAGGGACCGTCTTTGAGAGGGAAGTGGGGTATGCTCAACACCTTGCCGCGTCGGCGCCGGGACCGGGTTCCCCGCGCGGCGCCGCGCGGGCGGGCTTGGAGGAGGAGACCGTGCATCCGAATCATCTGCCGCCCTGGATCCGCGCCGGCTGCGTCGCAGCAGCCGCGGCTCTCGTCCTGTCCACGGCCGGTTGCGACGATCAGCCCGAGGAATGCGTGCGGCTTCCCGAGGGCGAGTTCTCGTTCAGCATGGATCCCGCCCGCGCCGACGACCCCTACACCCTGATCGCGACGGTGCAGTCCATCGAGCATTACGACGGGAACCCCTCGGTGTGGGTGTACCACCTGGCCACCCAGTCCTCGGGGACGGTGACCCTCACCCTGGAGGATCTGGGCTACTCCCTTCCTGTGGAGCAAGGGCAGTCCTACCGCTTCGATGTGCACTCCGTGGGCGGCGTGCCCGCCGCCCATGGGCTCAGGATCTCCGATGACGAGGGGGTGCGGTTCCTGGCCATCACGGACTGGCTCCCGAACTACAGCATCTTTTCCGACGGCTACGGGACGATTGGCACGGGCACGCTGCAGGTCTTCTTCGGCGACGCCGGGTGCGATCCCCGGGTGGACAACAGCGACTGCTTCGTAGAGATCCGCAACTACCGGCTGGAGTTCCTCCTGGGCGGCACCGCGCGGACGAAGCTGTGGAACGCGCAGGAGACCCGGTTGAACGGCTGGCGGATCCACGCGCTCAAGTCGGGCCGGGTCATGGTCAAGGCGGAATGCCCCGAGAAGCTCCAGCAGCAGATCTCCTTCTTCCTGGAACGGGACGGGATCCCGCCTCGTGATACCCTTCGCCGCCGCATCCGCGACCATGGGAGGCCGCTGAGTGACCAAGACCAGTTTCTTCGGCGATGTGAACCGCAGCTTCGACCGCGCCGCCGCCCTGCTCGACTACCCGAAGGGCCTCCTCGACCAGATCCGCTCCTGCAACAGCGTCTACTTCATGCAGTTCCCGCTCAAGAAGCGGGACGGCACCTACGAGGTCATCCAGGCCTGGCGCGTGGAGCACAGCCACCACCGCCTTCCCACCAAGGGAGGCATCCGCTTCAGCCAGATGGTGGACCAGGACGAGGTCATGGCCCTGGCCGCCCTCATGACCTACAAGTGCGCGATCGTGGACGCGCCCTTCGGCGGGGCCAAGGGCGGCGTGAAGATCAGCGTCCCCGAGTACACCGATTTCGAGATCGAGACCATCACCCGCCGCTACACCGCGGAGCTCTGCAAGAAGAACTTCATCGGCCCCGGCATCGATGTGCCCGCCCCCGACTACGGCACGGGCGGGCGTGAGATGGCCTGGATGGTGGACACCTACGCCACCTTCCACCCCGGCGACATCAACGCCGACGCCGCGGTGACCGGGAAGCCGGTCAGCCAGGGCGGCATCCGCGGCCGCCGCGAGGCGACCGGCCTCGGCGTGTTCTACGGCATCCGCGAGTGCCTCGGCCACGCGGCCCTCATGAAACGGCTCGGCATGCCCGTGGGCCTGGAGGGAAAGCGCGTCGCGGTGCAGGGGCTCGGCAATGTCGGCTACTACGCGGCGAAGTTCCTCTCCGAGTCCGGCTGCAAACTGGTGGCGCTCTCCGAGCGGGACGGCACGCTCGTGAACCCGAACGGGCTGGCGCTCGAGGAGGTGATGGCCCACTGGCGGGAGACCAAATCGATCCTCGGCTTCCCCGGCGCCACCTCGATCCCCGACCCGGGCGCGGTGATCGAGCAGGACTGCGACATCCTCGTCCCCGCCGCGCTGGAGCAGCAGATCCGCGCCGAGAACGCTTCGCGGGTGCAGGCGAAGGTCGTGGCCGAGGCGGCCAACGGTCCCACCACCTTCGACGCCGCCGGCCTGCTCTTCGAGCGGGGACGGGTGGTCATCCCCGACCTCTACCTGAACGCGGGGGGCGTGACCGTCTCCTACTTCGAGTGGCTCAAGAACCTCTCCCATGTGCGCTTGGGCCGCATGGACAAGCGCTTCCAGGAGGCCTCGCAGGGCCACATCGTCGCCGCGCTGGAGGAGCTGACCGGCAAGAAGCTCACCCCGGAGATGCGGGCCATGGTGGTGCACGGCGCGCGCGAGGAGGACATCGTCTACTCCGGTCTCGAGGAGACCATGTCCACCGCCTTCCACGAGATCGCCGAGAGGATGCTCGCCGACGACCGGATCGACACGCTGCGCACCGCGGCCTTCGCCATCGCCATCGAGAAGGTGGCGCAGGCCTACCTCGAACTGGGCGTGTTCCCGTGATCCCTCGCCGCAGGACACCGACCTGCCTCGTGGGCGGCGTGCCGCTCGGCGCGGACCACCCCGTCGTGGTGCAGTCCATGACCAATGCGGACACCGAGGATGCCGCCGCCACCGCGGCCCAGGTCGTGGACCTGGCAAGAGCGGGGAGCGAGCTGGTGCGGGTGACCGTGAACACCCACGAGGCCGCCCGCGCCCTGCCCGAGATCCGGCGCCGCGTGGAGGACGCCGGGGTCTCCGTGCCGCTGGTGGGCGACTTCCACTACAACGGGCACCTGCTCCTCGCGCAGCACCCCGAATGCGCCGCGACCCTGGACAAGTACCGCATCAACCCCGGCAACATGGGCCAGGGCCGCCACCAGGACGCCAACTTCCGGCGCATCGTCGAGGCGGCGATGGAGCACGGCAAGCCGGTGCGGATCGGCGTCAACTGGGGCTCGCTCGACCAGGCGCTTCTCGCGCGGCTCATGGACGCGAACGCCTCCTCGGCGGCGCCACGGGAGGGCCGCGCGGTGCTGATCGAGGCCCTGGTGCAGAGCGCGACCGGCTCGGCGGAGTTGGCGGAGGAATACGGGCTCCCTCACGACCGCATCGTCCTCTCCGCCAAGGTCTCGCGCGTGCCCGACCTGGTGGATGTGTACCGCGAGCTGGCGGGCCGCTGCGATTACCCGCTCCACCTCGGCCTGACCGAAGCGGGCATGGGCGTGAAGGGGATCGTCGCCTCCTCCGCGGGCATGGGGATCCTCCTGCAGGAGGGGATCGGCGACACCATCCGCGTGAGCCTCACCCCGCGGCCGGGCGGGGACCGCGCCGAGGAAGTGCGGGTCTCCCGGCAGATCCTGCAGTCGCTGGGGCTGCGGCACTTCGAACCCCAGGTGACCGCCTGTCCCGGCTGCGGTCGCACCACGAGCAGCTTTTTCCAGGAGCTGGCCGAGGAGATCCAGAGCCACATCCGCTCGCGCATGGCGGAATGGACCCGCGCCTATCCCGGCGTGGAGCGGCTCCAGGTGGCGGTGATGGGTTGCGTGGTGAACGGCCCCGGCGAGTCGCGGCACGCGGACATCGGGATCTCGCTCCCCGGCAACGGCGAGGAACCCAAGGCGCCGGTCTTCGTGGACGGCGCGCTCCGGACGACGCTCAAGGGCCCCAGCCTTGTGGCGGATTTCCTGCGGATCCTCGACGGCTTCGTGGCCGAAAAGTACGGAGCGGCGCGCCGCTAGGCGGCCGGCACCATGACCGGCGCGGACCGCAACCCCTGGCTGTCGATTCCCGTCTCGGACTACGAGGGGCACATGGCGAGCCCCGCGGTGCAGCAGCTGGGCTACCTCAACCGCATCTTCCGCGAGGCGCTCGCCGAGGCGCGGCCGGAGACCCTGGCCGTCCCCGGCTGCACCACCGGCAACGGGTTCGAGCACATCCCGCCCGGGACCCGGCGGGTCCTGGGCATCGACATCCACCCGGACTACCTCGCCGCGCTGCGCGAGCGTTTCGCGAGCCGCCTGCCCGGGCTCGAGCTCCACTGCGCGGACCTCCGCGATCCCGCCCTCGCCTTCGAGGGGCTCGACCTGGTCCACTGCGCGCTGCTGCTGGAGTATGTCGAGCCCGACGAGACGGTGAGCCGCTTCGCGCGCTGGCTGCGCCCCGGGGGAATGCTCTCCGTGGTCTTGCAGCTCCCCTTCGGCGACCATGCCCCCGTCACCGAGACCCCCTTCGCCAGCGTGCGCGTGCTGGAGCCCTGCCTGCGGCTGGTCCCGCCGGAGCGGCTGGATGCGCTCGCCGCGGCGTCGGGCCTCGTCGGCCTGCGCCGGCGCGTCGACACCCTGCCCACCGGGAAGCAGTTCTTTGTGGCGCAATACCGCAGGGACATCTAGCGCCGGGTCTCCGCGGCGGTCCTCACGAGACCGCGTCCCGCACCCTGACCACCACCAGGGTGAGGTCGTCCGACTGGGGCGCCTCCCCCGCGAAGTCCTGCACCGCGGAGACCAGGCCGTCCAGCACCGCCTGCGCGCTCTCGTGGCGGCGCGCGCATGCCGCCTCGAGGAGACGCTCCTCGCCGAAGAACTCCTCCGCATCCTCGGCGCCGGCCGATCCGCCCGCACCGGGCCGGGGCCGCGAGGCCTCGGTGAGCCCGTCCGAATAGAGCACCAGCATGTCGCCGGGACCCAGGGCCACCTCCGCCGTGGCGTAGGTCGCTTCGGGCAGGATGCCGAGCGCGGGCCCGCCCGGCTCGAGCCACTCGCAGGCGCCGCCGGCGCGAACGAGGAGCGGCGGGTTGTGCCCCGCGCAGGCGTAGCGCATGCGGCTCCCCGGCGCGTCCACCACCCCGTAGAAGAAGGTGAGGAAGCGCCCGGGCTCCACCTGCTCCGCGATGAGCGCGTTCATCTGGGTGAGCACCATGGCCGTGTCGCTCTCGAGCCGCGTCTCCGCGCGCAGGATCGCCAGCGCGTTGGACATGAGGAGCGCGGCGGGCATGCTCTTGCCCGCCACATCGCCGATCGCGATCCCCAGGCTGCCGTCCGGAGGGGTGAGGAAGTGGAAGAGATCCCCGCCCACCTCGAGGCTCGGGATGGAGATCCCGGCCACATCCAGCCGCGGCAGGGAGGGCGGCTCCTGGGGCAGGAGCCGCTCCTGGATGCGCCTGGCCATGGCGAGGTCCGCCTCCAGCCGCTCCTTCTCGATCAGCTCCTCCTGTCGCAGCTTCAAGTCCGCCGCCATCGCGTTGAACGCGGAGGCCAGCCGCCCCAGCTCGTCCCTGCCCGGGGACGGGATGCGGTAGTCGAGATGTCCCGAGCCGAAGCGCTGGGCGGCGGCGGCGAGACCCTTCGCGTCCTCGAGGATCCCGTCGATGATGCTCCTCCCGGTGCGCACCGCCGAGGACTCGGCCAGTCCGAACAGCAGCAGCACCGCGAGCAGGATGCCGATGGCGAAGAGGTTGGAGGAGAGGGCGTAGGGTGCGGTGACGATGCCGCGGGCGAGGAGGGCCGGGGAACTGGAGAGGGTGAGGAGCGCGGTGCCCGCCACCCCGTCTTCCGTTTCGTGGCGCCAGTCGAGGAGGGGGAGGAACTGGCGGGCCATGAGCCGCTTGGTGCCCATGAGCCCCTCCGCCGCCTCGCCGAAGGGGGCGGTGATGGCGTACGCCGGCGCTGCCGCTTCCGCGGGAAGCGGCGTGGCCTGATCGCCCCCCCCGAACTGGATGGTGGTGGGGGAGATGCGCACCCCCGGCAGGGTCCGGATGTGGACATCGGCCCCGGCCCGCGCGGCGATCCCGGCGAGGAAGAGCGAGTCCACCGGAACATAGACCTCGCCCAGGAGCGCCTCGCCACCGGAGCGGCGCGCGACCAGGGCGGCCAGGTAGAGGCGATTGCCCGCGAGGAAGAGCCCCCCCAGGGTGTCGGCCTCGCCGGCGCCGAAGAGGTTCGCCTCGCGCAGCTGCGGCGGAGTTCCGGGAGAGCTCCATATCTCGAACTGCGGCAGGCGGACCTCGGCGAGGCTGTCCGCCGGCATGGGCGGCTCCATGGGCAGGGCCACCCGCCGCAGGAGGACATGCGCCGAGGCGCCCTCGGCGGCGAGCCACGGCTCCTGAGCGCGCGCGGCCTCGGCGGCGGCCGTCCCGTCGATCGCTCCTTGCGGCTGCGCGGAGAGCATGAGCACCGCCGCGGTGCGGCCGCTGCGGACCATGTCGAGGAAGGCGTGGTTCACGATGCGGGACTTGTAGAAGCCGAGGCCGAAGTAGACCCCGGCCATCATCACCAGCGCCGTCAGGAACCCCGGGATCACGCGATAGAGGCTGAAGGCCAGGGCAAAGCGGCGCTTGAGGCTCAGGCCCCGCAGGTGCACCGGAAGGGAGAGGAGCTGCAGGACGAGCGCGAGGGCCTGCACCCGCAAGAGATCGGTCAGGAAGCGGAAGGCGAAGTCGAAGGGCCGGGCCAGGGCCGCGGGGGCGAGGGCTCCGGGAGGAAGCTCTCCCTGCAGGAGCGGCACCGAGCGCGCGTCGGTGAAGCCGTAGAGGGTGGTTTGCGCCACGCCGCCCGCCAGGCGGGTCACGGGCCAGATGAGCAGGGCGAGAAAGGCGACTACGGCGCCGGCCAGAGCCGCGGCTCTCCGCCAGCCGTGGAGGCTCTCCACCCAGTTCATGCGCATGAGCAGGATGAGCAGCAAGACGCTGCCCGGCAGGGGCGCGAACCAGGACAGGGCGAGGGCCGCGCCGAGGAACCAGCGCCGGCGCCGCGAGATCTGCGCGCTCTTGAGCACCCGGAGCCATGCCCCGGCAGCCATCAGGAGCGCCAGGGTGCGCAGGGCCTGGATCGCGTAGAGCGGCCAGGCGGCGCCCCCGACCCGCGGGCCGCTGTCCGGCCCCTCCAGCCGGGCCAGGAAGGTGAAGTAGCCTGCGGCGAGGAGGGCGCCCTGGAGGAGGACCCAGCCGAGAGCCTCGACGAGCGGTTTCCCGAAAGGCGGGGGGACCGGCCGCGCGCGCCACCAGGTCCAGGCCGCCGCGGCCAGCAGGAGCATCGCTTCCAGAAAGACGACTGCGCCGAGCATGGCTCTCTCCCTCCGCCGGGCGACCCTCGCTCCGGACCGGTGCCGAATCATACCCGCTCCGCTACCCTCTGGCGAAAACGCGCCGATCGCGGCACAATCGGCCCGCCATGAGCACGCCGCGAATCGCCGTCGTCGCCGGAGCGCGGACCCCCTTCACCAAGGCGGGATCGACGCAGAAGCGTGTTCCCGCCTACGAGCTGGGGCGGGTGGCGCTGCGCGAGGCGCTGGAGCGCGCGGGGGTCGCGCCGGAAGACCTCGACGAGGTCATCTTCGGGAACATCGCCCAGCCCGCGGACTCCACCAACATCGCGCGGGTCGTCGCCCTGCGCGCGGGGTGCCCCCCCGCCACCTCCGCCTACACCGTGAACCGCAACTGCGGCTCCGCCCTGCAGGCCATGGCCGACGCGATGCTGCGCATGGAGACGGGCCGTGCGGACCTCATCGCCGCGGGCGGCACCGAGTCCATGTCGCTCATCCCGCTCCTCTTCCCCGAGTCCATGAAGGCCAAGATGGAACGGGTCCTGCGCGCGCGCACCCCGGCGGCCCGGCTCGCGGCCTTCGCGGGGCTTCGCGGCGCGGACTTCAAACCGATCCTGGGCCTCTTGGTGGGCCTCACCGACAACTTCTGCGGGCTCAACATGGGGGAAACCGCGGAGGTCCTCGCGCGCGAGTTCGGCATCTCGCGGGAAGAGCAGGACGCTTACGCCCTCAGGAGCCACGAGCGGGCCTCGGCGGCGCAGAAGGAGGGGCGCCTGGCTGCGGAGATCACGCCGGTGCCGCTCCCGCCCGACTACCGCAGCTTCGCGACCGAGGATCTGGGGATCCGCCACGAGCAGTCCATGGCGGCTCTGGCCAAGCTTCCCCCCGCCTTCGATCGCCGCTACGGCACCGTCACCGCAGGCAACGCCAGCCAGATCACCGACGGCGCCGCCGCGCTCATCCTGGCCTCGGAGCGGGCCGCGCGGGAGCGGCGCCTGCCGGTGCTGGGCTGGGTGCGCTCGGTGGAGTTCGCCGCCCTGGCCCCAGCGCGCATGGGACTCGGACCCGTCCACGCGGCGCCGCGCGCCCTGGACCGCGCCGGGGTGGAGATGCGGAGCATCGGCCTCGTGGAGATCAACGAGGCCTTCGCCGCCATCGTCCTGGCCAACCTCAAGGCCTTCGCCTCCGATGCCTTCGCCCGCGAGGAGCTGGGCCGTTCCCGCGCCCTCGGGGCCGTGGACCCCGACCGGCTCAATGTGAACGGCGGAGCCATCGCGCTGGGCCACCCCGTGGGGGCCTCCGGCGCCCGGCTCGTGCTCACCCTTCTTCACGAGATGAAGCGGCGGGATGTGGAACTGGGGCTGGCCTCTCTATGCATCGGCGGCGGGCAGGGCGCCGCCGCCGTCCTGGAGCGCGCATGAGCGATCCGCAAGGCCCGAGCGGGCCCGAGCCGCAGACCCGCCTCGACTTCGAGCGCCCGGCGCCGGAGCGCGCGCCCTCGGGGCTGCGCCTCGTCGTGGACGCGGACGGGATCGGCTGGATCCTCTTCGACGCGCCCGGCGAGAAGGTCAACACCCTCTCCACCCCGGTGATGGAGGCGCTGCGCGACGCCCTGGACGAGGCGCAGCGGCGCGGCGTGAAGGCTCTGGCCTTTGCGAGCGACAAGCCGCGCATGTTCCTCGCGGGGGCGGCCGTCGAGGAGATCGCCGGCATCACCGATCCGCAGCGCGGCGCGGAGAAGGCGGCCTACGGGCAGGCCATCTTCGAGGCCATCGCGCAGTTCCCGCGCCCCACGGCGGCGGTGATCACCGGCCCCTGCCTGGGCGGCGGCTACGAGCTGGCCCTGGCCTGCCGCTGGTGCATCGCGGAGAACAGCGACGCGGTCAAGGTGGGGCTCCCCGAGGTGCGGCTCGGCATCCTTCCCGGATTCGGCGGCACCCAGCGTCTGCCGCGGCGCGTCGGGATCCCGACGGCGCTGGACATCATCCTCGCCGGGAAGACCGTCCCGGCGAAGGCCGCGTTCAAGCGGGGCATGGTGGACGCCCTGGTGCCGCCCGGCATGGGGCGCGCCGTGGCGCGGGAGGTGCTGACCGGGGTGCGCAAGCTTCCGCCCCATCGCCTGGGCCGCACAGAGAAGGCGATGGCCGCGGTTCCCCTACTGCGCAACTACGCGTTCGGCAAGGCGCGGGGCGCCTTTGCCAAGGCGGCGCCGCGCGAGCAGTACCCCGCGCCGCACCTCGCGCTGGAGGCCGTGGCCGCGGGCTTTCGCATGGGAGAGGTCGCGGCGTACCGCAACGAGGCCCGGCTCGTGGGCGAGGCCGTGGTCACCCCCGCGAGCAAGAACCTGACCTGGCTCTTCCAGGTCTCCGGACAGTCCAAGCAGCCGCGGGGACTGGACCTCTCGCAGGCGCGGCAGGTGAAGAGGCTGGCGGTGGCTGGAGCCGGGGTGATGGGAGGCGGCATCGCCTGGCTCGCCGCCGAGGGCGGCTACCCGATCCGCGTGAAGGACATCGCCGCTCCCGCCTTGGCGGGGGCGCTGGACACCGCGGCGGGGATCTGGGCCAAGGGGGTGCGCCGCCGCCGGCTCACCGCGGCCGAACGCGACCGCCGTCTGGAGAGGCTCTCCTTCACTCTCGACTACACGGGATTCGGGCTCGCGCAGGTGGCGATCGAGGCCGTGGTCGAGAACCTGGCCGTGAAGCGCAAGGTGATGAACGAGCTCGAAGCCGTGATGGGCGACGACGCGGTCCTGGCCACCAACACCTCGTCGCTGCGGGTGGGCGACATCGCCGAGGCCTCGGTGCGGCCCGAACGGATCGTGGGGCTCCACTTCTTCAACCCCGTGGACCGCATGCCCCTGGTGGAGGTGGTGGCGGGCCCGCGCAGCGCCTCCTGGGCGGTGGCCACCGCGTACAAGCTCGCTTTGGACCTGGGAAAGACGCCGATCCTCGTCAAGGACGGCCCCGGGTTCCTGGTGAACCGGCTCCTGGCCTTCTACCTGGGCGAGGCCCTCGCCCTCTTCGAGAGCGGCGCCGATCCGGAGGCGGTCGATGCGGTACTGACGGGCTTCGGCATGCCGATGGGCCCCTTCGCGCTGCTGGATCAGATCGGCCTCGATGTGGCGGACAAGGTGACCCATGTGGTGGAGCAGGACTTCGGCGACCGGCTGCCGCGCCAGGCCACCCTGGGGCGGCTCGTCGAGCGGGGCGACCTCGGAAAGAAGAGCGGACGCGGGTTCTTCGTCTACGGTTCCGGCAGGGAGCGGCCCGTCTCTCCGGCCGCGGCGGCCGCCGCGGGGTCGCCGACTCGGCGCGTCTACGCCGCCGACGACATGCTCGACCGGCTCCTGTTGCCGATGGTGAACGAGGCCGCGCGGTGTCTCGAAGAAGGGATCGTGACCCGGCCGCTGGATGTGGACCTGGGCATGGTCATGGGCACCGGCTTCCCGCCCTTCCGCGGTGGATTGCTGCGCTACGCGGATGCGCGCGGGGTGGAGGACATCCTGGCCCGGCTGGAGGCGCTCACCCAGACCGTCGGTCCGCGGGTGGCCCCCGCCGAGGCCCTGCGCCGCCGCGCCGCCGGGTTCTACGCGGCGGCCGGTGGCCTCTGACGGGCCGGTGAAGCCGGCGTCGCGGCGCGCCGCGCTCCGCGCTCCGCTGGGGATTCGCCCGTGACCCCGGAACTCTGGCGGCTCGCGTTCCTGTGGGTCGCCTGGTGCGCTCTGCACAGCCTGCTCATCGCGCGCGGCGCGCAGCGGGCGCTCCGATCGGCGCTCGGGCCGCGATTCCGCTTCGTCCGCCTCGCCTTCAACGGGGTCGCGCTGGCGACCTTCGTGCCGATCTACGCCTACTCGCTCACCCTGCGCGGCCCGGTTCTCTTCGACTGGTGGGGAGCGTGGATCCCGGTGGGGGTGCCGCTCCTTCTGGCCGCTCTCACCCTCTTCTGGGCCGGAGGGCGCTCCTACGACATGCGCGTGTTCCTGGGAATCGGGGAAAAGGGGCGATCCGGCATGGCCGGGGAGGGGGCCCTCTCGCGGCGTGGAATCCTCGGCGCGATCCGCCATCCCTGGTACACGGCGGGACTCTGCATCCTGTGGGTGCGGCCCAAGGACGCGGCCGGCCTGGTCACCGCGATCCTGCTGAGCGCATATCTCGTTGTGGGCGCGCATCTCGAGGAGGCCAAGCTCATCGCAGAGTTCGGGGACGGCTACCGCGCCTACCGGCGCGAGGTGTCCATGTTCCTGCCGCTGCGCTGGCTGCGCGGGCTGCTCAGCCGCGCCGGCTAGGCGCCGCCGCACCCGGCGTTAATTGCTCGTCGTAGAGCTCCCGGTAGAGCCCGCCCCCCGCGTAGAGCTCCCGATGGCTGCCCGTCTCGACGATCCGGCCGCCGTGCAGCACGAAGATGCGGTCCATGTCGGTGAGGCTGGTGAGGCGGTGGGCGATGAGGATCACCGTGGCCGGACCGGCCTTCTCCAGGAACCCGTCCAGCACCTGGCGCTCGGTGCGCGGATCCAGCGCGGAGGTGGCCTCGTCGAGGAGGTAGATCACGGGGCGCTTGAGGAGCGCGCGCGCGAGGGCCACGCGCTGCCGTTCGCCTCCGGAGAGGCGCAGGCCTTCCTCTCCCACCTCGGTCTCCAGGCCCTCCGGCATGGAATGCACCAGCTCCTGGAGACCGGCGGCCCGCAGCGCCTCCCACAGTTCCGCCTCGGTGGCGCGCGGCCTGGCCAGCCGCAGGTTGGCGGCGAGGGTGTCGTGGAAGAGCTGGGTCTCCTGGGTGACCAGCCCGACGGTCTTGCGCAGAGTCCGCAATTTCCACTCGCGCAGCGGAAGCTCGTCGATCGTCACCTCGCCCTCGGTGGGATCCAGATAGCGCGCCACCAGGGCCGCAATGGTCGACTTGCCGCTCCCCGAGGGCCCGACGATGGCCACACGCTCCCCCGGCCGCACCAGGAGATCCACCCCGCCCAGGACCCTCGTGCCGTCGGGCCAGGTGAGACCGATCCCCTCGAGGCGCACCATGCCGCGCAGGGTCGCGGGCTCGGTCGCGGCGGGGGACTCGCGGATCTCCGGCTCCATGTCCAGCAGGCCGTAGACCCGGGCCAGCGACGCGCGAGCCATCTGGAGGTCGATGTTGATGTCCACGAGCCCCGTGATCGGCCGGTAGAGCCGGGTGGCCAGGGTGTAGAAGGCGACCAGGCTGCCCAGGCTGAGCGTGCCTTCCAGCACCCGCATGCCTCCCCAGAGGAACACGAGGATGAAGGCTCCGGCGGACATGGCGTCGGCCAGGGAGACCTGTCCGGCGCCCACCACGGACATGTTGAGGTAGCTCGAGATCCAGGGGCGGGACAGCCTCACATGCTTGCGCGCCTGGGCCTTCTCCTGCAGGTGTTCCTGGACGAGACGGATCGCGCTGACCCGTTCCTCGAGGAACGAGAAGAGGCCGGCCACCGACTCGCGGGCGCGGATCCCCTCGAGGCGGAGCCGCTTGTTGACATGGATCAGCCCCAGGATCAGGAGGGGATAGACGATCACCAGCCCCAGGGTGAGCGTGGGATCCAGCCACAGGAGCAGGCCGAGAATGCAGGCGATGGTGAGCAGGTCCTGGGTCGCCGTGACCACCGTGTGCGCGGCGGCCTGCTGCAGCACATCGATGTCCGAGGTGAGCCGGGCCAGGATGTCCCCGGTGCGCTCGCCGCGGAAGAAGTAGGGGGAGAGCCGCTGGACATGCTCGTAGACCCGCTGGCGCAGCTCGAAGAGGATCCGCAGCCCTCCGTAGCTGTAGAGCCACACGCTCAGCAGGCGGAAGCCGACCCGGAAGAGCACCACCGCGCCCAGGAGGGAGACCAGGACGACCAGCATCGACGCGTTGCCGTCGCCCAGCGCGTGGTCGATGATCGCCCGGAGGATGAGCGGATCGACGAGGTTGAGCACCACGCCGACGAGGAGGCAGAGGCCGATCTCGATCTGCAGGCCGAGGTAGGGACGGACGCATTCGCGCAGGAAGCGCAGCACGAGGCCGCGGCGGCCGGGGTCCGCGGCTCTCACCGCTTGCGGGTCCCCACCAGCCGCTCGAGGAGGAGGCGGGCGAGCGAGGTCTTCTCCTCCACCATGATCCGCGCCTTGCCCGAGAGCCCGTCGTGCAGCTCGCCCGGCGCAGTGGAGGGATCGCAGGCGATCTCGACCCGGTAGCCGCCTCCGGACTCGGGCCGCTCCGCGACCAGGGCCACCCGGCCGGCCAGCGAGCCGTGCAGGATCCAGGGATAGGCGTCCATCCGGATCTTCACGCTCTGGCCCGGGCGGACCCTGGCCCGGCCGTTGTCGGTGACGGAACCTTCGAAGCGGCCGGGCACCCCGGATGCGATGCGCAGGAGCTCGTCGCCGGTCTCCACGGCCTGCCCGACGAGGGTGGAGAGGTCCGTTTCGGCCACGACTCCGTCCGCCTCCGCGCGCAGCGTGGCCTCGGAATGCTCGCGCTCCCGCTCGCGTAGCATCGACCGTTCTTCCTCCGTCCGGGCTGCCAGCGCGCGGGCCTGGGCCTCCAGTTGCTCGAGTTCCCCGGTCTGGCGTGAGAGGGTGGCCGGCAACGCGGCGCGGGCATCGCGCAGGGCCACCTCGGCGAGTCGCCGCGCGGTCTCCGCCTCGTAGAGCTGCTCCCGGGCGGCGACACCCTTCTCGTAGGCGGTCCTGAAGATGGTCTCGTGGTGCTCGGCCTGCTCCAGCTCGAGCTGCGCCCGCTCCACGGCGAGCTCCGCCTGTTCGCGCTCTCGGGGATGGGCTTCCAGACGAAGGCGCCGGGTCTCCCTCATGGCGGCCGCCGACTGGTCCACGAGGCTTTCGATGCGCACCCGGATCTGCTCGAGATCGGCGGCGAGGGGACCCGCCTCCAGCCGCAGGAGGGGGTCGCCGGTCCGGACGGGACGGCCGGGCTGGACGAGGACCTCCGCCACCCGCCCCTCCCAGGGGGCGCGGACGGCGATGGTGCCGCCGGCCAGGGCGCCTCTGGCTTCCACCACCCGGTGGACGCGAACGAGGAGCAGCAGTGCGGCGGTGGTGGCGAGAAGGGCGGTGGTGAGGAGGATCACCCACCGGAAGAGGGGGAGGCGTCGTCTCATGTGTTGGATCCGGACAGAGCGAGCCCGCTTCGCCCTGCGGATGGAGGGTCCTGCCCGGTCGCCCCCGCCGGCATCGCGGGATCAGGAGCGGCGGGACGGTTCGCGTCGCGCGGGGAACATACGCACCCCTGCAAGCGGCATGTCAAGAGGGCGGCGGCGGAGGACCCCTTACACTCCGCCACCGCCCCCTGCAGACTCAGGAACCGTTCGTGATCCTCAGCGTGAGGGAAGGCCGGGAGGAGCGGTGCCCCTCCCGGCCCCGAAACCAACTCCGATCAGATCGGGCTGATCTCGCAGAAGCGCGGATCCTCTTTGCACTGGGCGCACATGGTGATCAGCTTCTCGCGCTCAACCTTGGGGCGCACGACGAACTTCATCTTGGAACCTCCATGGAAGAACCGGGGAGAGCGCTGCCCCCCCGGCGGGAAACGGACCTACAGCCACCAATCGTCGCAGAACCGCGGGTTCTCGCTGCACTGGGCGCAGAGAGTGATTCTCTTCTCACGGGTCGTATCGGGGCGCACGACGAACTTCATTCAGGAACCTCCTGGGAAGGGCCGGGGGGAACGGTCCCCCATGGGCCGGTATCGTGTGGGTCCGAACTACATGCAGAACCGCGGGTCTTCCCTGCACAGGGCGCACATGGTGATCCGGGGCATGGTCACAGGCTTGGAGCGAACGATGAACTTCATTCAGAATCCTCCGGTCCCGCTCGTGCGGACCGAGGTGAGGGGTCTCTTGGCCGGGCAGTCGGCCAAAGGGTCGGGTGGAACTCGAGGGTCCCACTCGCGCTCGGAAGAGCCCGAAACGCAAGCAACACATTACTCCCTTATCGTAACGAAGTCAAGATCGGGTCACCGTCGACAAAGGATATCGCGCAAAATAAGTGATTCCCCGTAAGGAAACGAGTGAGCGCCTACTGCG
This sequence comes from uncultured bacterium, assembly GCA_964633885.1. Lineage (GTDB taxonomy): Bacteria > Eisenbacteria > RBG-16-71-46 > JABDJR01 > JABDJR01 > CAVXKA01. The sequence continues at coordinate 18,465 of CAZWKH010000009.1, forward strand.
ATCCAGGATATACTCTTGCACCGATGCCCGCTCCCATCGCCCTTCTCACCCTCTCCAGTTCCCCGCTCGGGGAGTCTCTCCTTTCCCACCTGGGCTCCCGCGGCCGGGTACTCTCGCTCGACGCTCCCTTTCACGGCGGCGCCGTGACGATACGGGAGGGATGGGTCTCCTGGGGGGGCTTGAACCTCGTGGATGCCGGCGCGATCCTCGTCGAGCGCCCGGAGATCGCCTGGCCGCAGCCGCTCTACCTCGATGGGCTCCCCGAGGATCCGGCCGCCCAGCCCGCCTTCTTTGCCGCCGAGCGCGAGGTGCGATCCCTGATCCTCTCCGCCCTGACGGCGGCCTCCGAATACCGCCCGGTGGTGAACCATCCCCGGGCCGCGCACCAGGCTGCTTCACCCGCGACGGCGCTCGATCTCGCCGCGCATGCCGGGGTGCCCGTGCATCCCTGGCGGCTTGCGCCCAGGCCGCCAACGGACCTCGCCTCCACCATGGTCCTGGATTCCGTTGGACGCGACCGATGGCACGACCCTGCGTCCCCGCGCGAAGGCGAGCCGGCGCTCCTCCTCGAGGAACTCCACGGGCCCGTCGAGGTGATGCTCATCCTGGGCGGACGCGTGGCCGCGAGGCTGCGTCACGAGAACCCCTCCGGCTGGGCGGAGGACGCCTTTCGGGCGCCCGCCCCGGCCGGGCCGCCCGACGCCCCGGCTGCGGACATCGCCCGGCGCGCGGCCGCGGCCGCGGGTCTCGAGTTTGCAGCGGTGAGCGTCGCGGCCGCATCGGACGGTCCGCGCCTCCTCTACCTGGACGCCGCACCCGATCTCGTCGCCTGGTCCCGCGCGGATGCTTCGGTGCTTCCCGCCCTGGCCGGCCGCCTTCTGGAGCTTGCCTCCCAACCTTCCGAGGGAACCTCATGAAAGCCTCCCGCTACAACCGGATCTTCCGGGCTTCCGACGGTGTCTGGCTCGCCTTCAACGGTTGGAGCTGCGCCCTGGCCGAGCTGGACCCGGCCGACAAGCCCTTCATCGAAGCCATCCTCGCCGACCCGGACGGAACCGTCTGCGACACGCCGCACAAGCACGAGCTCCGCGAAGCGCTTCTCGAGGCGCATTTCCTGGTCGAGGACATGGAGGACGAGCTCGTCGCGACCAGGGCGGACATGCTCCGCGACCGGTTCCGCACCGACCGGCTTCTGCTCACCATCGCTCCCACCCTGAACTGCAACTTCCGCTGCGACTACTGCTACGAGGACCACCTCAAGGTGAACATGTCCAAGGCCGTGCAGGACGCGCTGGTGAGCTGGGTGAAGGAGAGGGCCGGGCACACGGCGCTCCTCCATGTGATCTGGTACGGCGGGGAGCCGCTCATGCCAGGGGCCTATCCGGTGGTGGAGCGGCTCTCCGAGGCCTTCATCGCCGTCTGCCGCGAGCATGGGGTGGAGTACAACGCGGAGCTGGTCACCAACGGCTACTTCCTGGACCGCGAGAAGATGGAGCGGCTCAAGGCCCTGGGTGTGACCATGGTGCAGGTGACGGTGGACGGCCCCCCTGAGGTCCACGACCGTCGCCGCGTCCTGGCCGGTGGCCAGGGCACCTTCTGGCGG
>CAZWKH010000010.1:0-18292 GCA_964633885.1 uncultured bacterium
GTGGGCGAGATGGCCCCCCAGCCCGAGCCGCGCCAGCTGCGCCGCCGCCCTCTCCCGGGCCTCCGCCGCGGGCATGCCAGGGATCTGCAGCGGCAGCATCACATTCTCCAGCGCGGTGAGCACCGGGATCAGGTTGAAGTTCTGGAAGATGAACCCCAGGTTCCGGCTGCGGAAATCGGCCCGTGCGTCCTCGCCGAGCTCCGTCACGACGCAGCCGCGCAGCAGCACCCTGCCCGCCGTGGGCGCGTCCAGTGTACCGACCAGGTTGCAGAGCGTGGACTTCCCGGATCCGGATGGCCCCCAGACCGCCACGAACTCGCCCTGCGCCACGGCGAGATCGATCCCACGCAGGGCCGGGATGCGGCTCACTCCCAAGCGGTAGGTCTTCTCGACCTTTTCGAGTTCCACCAGCGGCATGAGAGCGGAGTCTACTAGGAGATCCCTTCGGGGTCACGCCGCCGCGTCGTTCTTGCCCCTCCCCGGCCCGCGCACTATGCTCTGCGCCGAATCCAGCGCAACCCCACCTTCACGCAAACCCGGGCCGCATCCAGCATGGCTGACAACCGTCCCCCTTTCCATCCGACGCCCCCTGAACCCATCGCCGTGATCGGCATCGGCTGCCGCTTCCCGGGCGACGCGCGGGACCCCGTGTCCCTCTGGCGGAACCTCGCCGAAGGCCGCGACGCCGTGGTGGAGGTCCCCGCCGACCGCTGGTCCGTTCCACGCCTCTTCGACCCGAGGCCCGGGATTCCGGGAAGGAGCATCTCCCGCTGGGGAGGCTTCCTCGAGCAGGTGAACCGTTTCGAGCCGGAAGCCTTCGGCATCTCGCCCCGTGAGGCGAGCCGGATCGATCCGCAGCAGCGCCTCCTCCTCGAGACCACCTGGGAGGCCGTTGAAGACGGCGGGCATCCCTTCGAGCGGCTGGCCGGAAGCGGAACGGGGGTCTTCATCGGCGCCTCCACCACCGATTACGCCAACCTCCAGTCCACGATCCACGATCTGCGGGGAGTAGACGCCCACACAGGGACCGGCGGGGCCACCAGCATCCTCGCCAACCGGATCTCCTATTGCTTCGACCTCACGGGCCCCAGCCTCACGGTGGACACCGCCTGCTCCTCTTCGCTGGTGGCCCTGCACCTCGCCTGCCGCAGTCTCTGGAGCGGGGAGAGCGGCATCGCCCTGGCCGGCGGCGTGAATGTCATTCTGAGCCCCTCCCACTATGTGGCTTTCAGCGCGGCCACCATGCTCTCGCCGCAGGGCCGCTGCAAGGCCTTCGACGCCACCGCCGACGGCTTTGTGCGCGGCGAGGGCGCGGGCATGGTGCTGCTCAAGCCCCTCGCCCGCGCTCTGGCCGATGGAGACCGCATTTATGCCCTGGTGCTCGCCACCGCGGTCAATCAGGACGGCCGCACCTCGGGGATCTCCCTCCCCAACCGCGCGAGCCAGGAGGAGCTGGTGCGTGAGGCCTGCCGAGGCGCCGGCGTGGATCCAAGCCGCATCCAGTATGTGGAGGCCCATGGTACGGGGACCGCGGTGGGGGATCCCATCGAGGCCCATGCCCTGGGCACCGTGCTCGCCGCGGGACGCGAGCCGAGCGATCCCTGCGTGATCGGTTCCATCAAGACCGGCATCGGACACCTGGAGGCCGCCGCCGGCATTGCGGGCTTCATCAAGACGGCGCTGGCCATCCGCCATCGGCGCATTCCGCCCAACCTGCACTTCACCCGGCCGAACCCAGCGATCCCCTTCGAGGAGCTCCGGCTGCGCGTGCCCACGGCGCTCGAGCCCTGGCCCCGCGAGCAGGAGCCGCTTCTGGCCGGCGTCAACTCCTTCGGCTTCGGCGGCACCAACGCCCATGTCCTGCTCTGCGACCATCGCGAGAGCGCCGCCTCGCCCTCCCTCCCGCGTACCCATGCCGTCCCCTCCACCCCACCGGCCGCGGATGGGAACGGCGGCGAACCGTGGCCGCAGGTCCTTCCCTTGAGCGCGCGCTCCCCGGAGGCGCTGCGCGACCTCGCCACGGCCTGGGTGGAGGCTCTCTCCCCCGGCGGCTCGCTGGCCGAAGAACCCTTCGGGGCCATTTGCGACACCGCTCGCCGGCGCCGCACCCGGCTCGAGCATGGCCTCTCGGCGGCGGTGCGCGACCGGGAGGAGCTCCGCGAGAGGCTCCTCGCCTTCCTGGCGGGCGAGACCCGGTCCGGAATGCTCCTGGGACGCCGGGAGACCCCACCCCCGCCGATCCTCTTCGCCTTCTGCGGACAGGGGGCGCAGTGGCTTGGCATGGGGCGGGAGCTCCTGAAGGCAGAGCCGGTCTTCCGCGAGACCATCCGGGATTGCGACCGCCTCCTCGCAGCCCAGGCCGACTGGTCCCTGGAGAGGGAGCTGACCGCCGAGGAGTCCGCGTCGCGGCTCCGGGAGACGGCTGTCGCCCAGCCCGCCATCTTCGCGGTACAGGTCGCTCTGGCGGCCCTCTGGGAATCCTGGGGGCTGCGCCCCGCCGCCGTGATCGGCCACAGCGCGGGCGAGATCGCCGCGGCCCATGTCGCCGGGTTCCTCTCTCTGTCCGAAGCCGTGCGCATCGTCTTCCATCGCGGCCGCTCGATGGACCGCCCCTCCTCCAAGGGTGGGATGATGGCCGTGGGCCTGCCCCATGACGAGGCCCTCGCAGCCATCGCCGGGTACGAGGACCGCGTCTCGGTGGCCGCCTCCAACAGCCCCCGCTCCGCGACCCTCTCCGGCGATCCGCGGGCGCTGGAGGACTTGGCCGCGCGGCTGGAAGCCCGCGATGTCTTCGCGCGCATGCTGCGGGTGGACTACGCCTTCCACAGCCCGCTCCTCGATCCGGTGCATGGGGACCTGACCGGCTCCATCGGCCGGGTCGCGGCTGTTACGGGACGGATTCCGATGTTCTCCACGGTGACCGGGGCGGCGCTGAGCGCGGAAGACCTCACCGCCGAGTACTGGTGGCGCGGCCTGCGGGACCGCGTTCACTTCGCGGAGGCGGCGGACTGCGCCCTGGAGGCGGGTTTCCACCTCTTCGTGGAGATCGGTCCCCATCCCGTGCTCTCGGGCTACCTCGCCGAATGCCTCCACCATCGTGGGCGCAAGGGCACCACCCTGCCCTCGCTGCGCCGCAAGGAGCCGGAGCGCATCACCTTGCTCGGGTCCCTCGGCGCGCTCCACACCCTGGGTCACGCCGTAAACTGGAGCTGCTTGTGGCCGGAGACGGGACCTGCGGTGTCCCTGCCAGGCCATCCATGGCGACGGCAGGAGCATTGGCAGGAAGCCGCCGAGCTCGCGGCGGCGAGGCTGACCCGCGAGGGCCATCCCTTCCTCGACCGCGACCTGCGCTCGGCGGATCCGGCCTGGCAGACCCCGCTCGATCTTCGGGTGCTCTCGTACCTCGCCGACCATCGCGTGGACCGGCACGTGGTCTTTCCTGCCGCGGGGTTCGTCGAGGCGGCGGTCGCGGCGGGCCGGCGCGCCCTGGGCCGCGATCGGGTGACCCTGGAGGAGCTGCGCATCCCGCGGGCGCTCATCCTCTCCCACGACAGTCCCGATCTCAGTCTCGAGCTGCGGGTGGACACCGAGGAGGGGTCCTTCTCCATGCGCAGCGGCACGCCGGGAGAGGGCGGCGCCTGGACCCTTCACTGCGCGGGCAACCTGAGCGCGGATGCCGTGGAATCGCCCGCCCCCACCGAGGATTTCGCCCGGCTGCGGGGACGCATCGCCCGATCCCTCTCGGTGGACAGCTGCTACGCGCGCTTCGCCTCGATGGGTCTCCACTACGGCCCCGCCTTCCGCGGCATCGAGGACATCTGCGCGGGCGAGGGCGAATCCCTCGCCGAGATCGCGCTCCCCGAAGCCGCGGGTCCGGGGGATTATGTCTTCCATCCCGCGCTGCTCGACGCATGCTTCCAGGCCCTGCTGGCCGCGGTGCCGGAGGCCGCTCCCTCGCCGGGGTCCGCTCTCTTTCTGCCCGTCCACATCCGGCGCTTCACCGTCCATCGCTCCGCCGGGACGCGGGTGACCGCCCATGGGCGGATCACCCACCTCGGCGCGAGGATCCTGGAGGGGGACATCGACATTTACGATCCCGAGGGCCGCCTGGCGGCCCATGTCGAGGGCTTCCGCTGCCAGGCCCTGGATCGCAGCCGCGCCGCGGAGGGAGAGGATCCCCTGAGCTGGGTCTTCGAGGTGCGCTGGGAGAACAAGCCGCACCCCCATGTCCTCGAAGCGCCACGCGCTGCCCGGTCGATGCCCCCCATCCCGGGGATCGCCGCCGCCGCGGCGCGGGAGGGACGGGAACTGGCGGAGCGGCTGGGATTCCCCGACTGCGCCCCCCAGGCCTATGCGGACCTGGAGCGCCAGGGCAGGGCGTGGATCGCCCGCTTCCTCTGCCGGGCCGGAGTGGATCCCCGGCCAGGAACCCGCATCGAGGAGCGCCTGCTCGGCGAGAGCCTCGGCGCGCGCCCGCATCTGCGCAAGCTCCTCCACTGCTTCTTCCAGCACATGGAGCAGGCGGGAAGCGTGAAGCCGCTCGGTCCGGAGAGCTGGGAGGTGCTGCGGGATCTCGCCGAGGACGACCCCGAGGCCCTGTGGCGCAGCGCCTGGGCCCGGCATCCCGCCTTCAACATGGAGCTCAACCTGATCGGCCGCTGCGGCGCGCAGCTCGAAGCGGTGTTCCGCGGCGCGGTGGATCCGATGGAGGTCCTCTTCCCCGAGGGCCCCGCCAGCACCCTTGCCGCCCTCTACCAGAGCGCGCCCATCTTCCGGATCACCAACCGGGCGGTGGAGTCCGCACTGCGCCACATCCAGGAGGCCCAGCCGGAGGGGGGGGTCCTGCGGGTGCTCGAGGTGGGCGGAGGCACGGGCGGGTTGACCGCTCACCTCCTGCCCTTGCTGCGTCCCCTCACCTCCAGCTATGTCTTCACGGACATCTCCCCTCTTTTCGTGGCCAGAGCGGAGCAGCGCTTCGGCGATCACCCCTTCGCGCGGTTCCGCGCCTTCGACATCGAGGCGGATCCGGCGGGTCAGGGTTTCCATCCGGCGACCTTCGATGTGATCGTCGCCTCGGATGTGCTCCACGCCGTCGCGGATCTGCGAGGCACCCTGCGCGGGCTGCGCGGGTTGCTCGGGCGGGGCGGCGTGCTCCTGCTGGTGGAGGGGGAGCGCCGAAGCCCCTCGGTGGACCTCGTCTTCGGCCTTATGGAGGGCTGGTGGAAGTTCGAGGACCGGGACCTGCGCCCCGATTACCCGCTCCTGGACGGGCCGCAATGGACGCGCCTCCTCGCGGACTGCGGGTTCGATGAGGCGCAGGTCCTGCCGCTCCACTCGAGCGCGGCCCAGTCCTCGCAGATCGTCCTTCTGGCGCGCCGCCCCGCCGAGGCCGAGGAGCCCCAGCCCGCGGCGGCAGCCGCCGGAGCAGCCGCGCGCCCCGGGGAAGTCCCGCCCCTCTGGCTCCTCTTCGCCGATCGCGGCGGGGCGGGGCGGAGCCTCGCCACGCGGCTGCGGTCTCAGGGCGCTCGCTGCATCACGGTGGAGGCCGGCGAAGCGTACGCCCGGTCCGGCGAGGACACCTTCACCGCAAACCCGCAGAGTCCCGAGGACATCGACCGGCTCATCGACTCGCTGGATCGGGCGAAGGAGCCCATCCACGGCATCGTGCATCTCTGGAGCCTCGATGCGGCCCCACCGGAAGAGACCTCTCCGGACGCCCTCCGTCGCGCGGAAGCACTGGGCTGCCATTGCGTGCTGCGGCTGGTGCAGGCCCTGAGCCGCAGCGGCCGGCTCGCCGCGGTCCCGCGGCTCATGCTGGTCACGCGGGGGGCCCAGGCCACCGCGGAAGGACGGGCTCCGGTCTCCGCCGCCCAGGCGCCTCTCCTCGGGGTGGGGCGGGTGCTCATCAACGAGCACCCCGACATCCGGACCCGCATGATCGACCTGCCGCCCGCGTCCGAACCGGGCGAGATCGATGCGCTCCTCGAAGAGCTCTCGACGGAGGATCCGGAGGAGGAAGTGGCGCTGCGCTGCGAGTCGCGCCTGGTGCCGCGGGGCGCGACCGCGGGTCCGGAGACCGCGGTCATCGACCCCGACGAGATCGGGGACCGCCGCTTCCGTCTGACCGCCTCCACCTCCGGGGCCATGGACCAGCTCGCCTGGAGGGAGATCGCCCGCCGGGATCCCGGTCCGGGCGAGGTGGAGATCCGCGTCGAGGCCGCCGGCCTCAACTTCCGGGATGTCCTCAAGGCTCTGGCCCTCTACCCCGCCGAGGGCGACGACTACCTCCTCCTGGGCGACGAATGCGCGGGAAGGGTCGTTGCGGTGGGACCGGGAGTGGATGCGCTCGCCGTAGGGGATGCGGTCATGACTATGGCTCCAGGCTGCTTCGGCGCGACGGTCCTCGCCGCGGCGGACTCGGTGTTCCCCATGCCGGATGGGTTGAGCTTCGAGGAGGCGGCCACCATGCCGGTCGCCTTCCTCACGGCCTACTACGCGCTCCACCACCTCGGCCGGATCCGTGCCGGGGACACCGTGCTCATCCACGCCGGAGCGGGAGGGGTGGGCATGGCGGCGATCCAGATCGCGCAGGAGACGGGGGCCGTGGTCCTGGCCAGCGCGGGCAGCGCGGAGAAGCGCGAGGTCCTGAGGCTCCTGGGCGTGCGCCACCGGCTGGATTCGCGATCCCCCGGCTTCGCGGAAGAAGTCCTGCGCGTCACGAAGGGGCGGGGCGCGGACATCGTGCTGAACTCGCTCGCCGGACAGGCCATCCGCAAGGGGCTCTCCTGCACTGCTCCCTTCGGCCGCTTCCTGGAGCTCGGCAAGAGGGACATCCAGCAGAACAGCCGCCTGGGGCTCTGGGCCTTCCGGCGCAATGTCTCCTTCCACGCCGTGGACCTGGGCGCGCTCGGCCGCGAACAGCCCGCTCTGTTCCGCGAGATCTTCACGGAGCTGATGCGCCGCTTCAAGAGCGGCGCCTACCGCCCCCTCCCCTACGCGGTCTTCCCCGCCGCCCGCGCCGCGGAGGCCTTCCGCCATGTCTCCCAGGCGCGGCACATCGGCAAGGTGGTCCTCTCCCTGCGCGAGCCGGGACTTTCCGTCGAGCGCCGCTCCGAGGGCCCGATCGCCTTCCGGGAGGACGCCTCCTATCTCGTGACCGGCGGCTTGAGCGGGCTTGGCCTGGTGACGGCGCGGTGGATCGCCGCCCATGGCGGGCGCCACCTCATCCTCATCGGGCGCAGCGGCGCCGGCTCCGAGGAAGCCCGCGCGGCGGTCGCCGAGCTGGAATCCCGCGGCCTGCGCGTCCTGGTCGCGCCGGCGGATATCTCCCGGGCCGAGGATCTTCGCGCCGTCCTGGAGCGGGCCCGGGCGCAGATGCCTCCGCTGCGCGGCGTGTTCCACTCTGCGGTGGTCTTCGACGACGGGATCCTCCTCCACCTGGACCCCGCCCGCTTCTCGCGGGTGATGGAGGTCAAGGCCGGTGGAGCCTGGAACCTGCATGAGCTGACCCTGGGGGATCCGCTCGACCACTTCGTCCTCTTCAGCTCGGTGAGCTCCTGGGTAGGCACGCCGGGGCAGGGCAACTATGTCGCGGCGAACGCGTTCCTGGACGCCTTCGCACATCACCGCCGTTCCCTGGGCCTGCCCGTCCTCACCATCGACTGGGGACGACTCGACGAGGTGGGCTATGTGGCGCGCCACGCGGAGGTTGGCGAGATCCTCACCCGTCGCGGGTTCGTCGGGTTCTCGCCAGGGCAGGCCATGACCGGGCTCGATCGCATGCTCCGCAGCCGCCGTCCCCAGCTCGGCTTCCTACGCTTGGACTGGAGCGCCTCCGCGGAGGCCCTGGGGGGAATGCGCGTCGCCCGGCGGGTGGCCTCTCTGTTCGGGGACATGACGCAGCGGGCCCAGGCCGAGGATGAGGGGGGCAGGCTCCGCGAGGCGCTTCGGGGCGCGGGCCCCGACGCCCGGGCGGGGATCCTCCGCGACTACCTGTGCCATCGCGTCGCGCGGGTGCTGGGGGCCTCGGCAGGGAGCCTCGACATGGACCGCCCGCTGAATCAGCTCGGCTTCGATTCGCTCATGGCGGTGGAGCTCAAGAACCACATCGACGCCGACCTCGCCCTCTCGATCCCCATCCGCTCGATGATGGAGGCCCCGACCATCCACACATTGACCGCGGCGGTGGCGGAGCTCATGGAGGGGCGGCGGCCTCAGGGCTCCGCAGACCCGACGAGCAGCGCCTCCCAACCCGATCCCTCCGCGGCCAGAGCGGCGCGGTAGTAGGGACCGCAGTCCAGGTCGACCAGCGTCCAGCGCGGCGTTCCCGCGGCCCCGGCCTCCAGCCCGGGCGGGCCGTCGGGGTCCGCCCAGGAGACGCCGCCGGTCACCGCGTCGAGCCCCTTCGCGAGACCGCTTCCCATGGCCTTGAGAAAAGCCTCCTTGCGCGTCCAGGTCTGGAAGTAGGCCCCCGGGCGCAGCGCGGCGGGAAGCCCCTCGATCAGGCCCCGCTCCTCCGCGGTGAAGGCCTGCGCGAGCGCGCCGAGGTCCCGTCTCGGGTCCATCCACTCCACATCCACCCCCAGCTCGCGGTCCGGGGACACGGCCAGTAGCGCCAGCTCCCCGGAGTGGGAGAGGTTGAAGCGCGGCGCTTTGTCGATCCCCTCCAGTCGCGGCTTGCCCTCGGGACCGGCCGCGAAGCGGAGGCGGCCCGGTTTCTCGTTCAGATAGCGGGCAAGGATGTTGCGCATGCCGGCATGGGCCGCCACGAAGCGCCTGCGCAGACGGTCGCTCGCCTGAGCCTCGGCGCGCTGCCGCTCCTCCGCCGAGAGCCCGGCCATGAGAGCGGGCATCTCTCCCGCGACGCAGCGCAGGGCGATGCGCCAGACATGCACTTCGCTCGGCGAGAGGACCAGATCAGCCGTCATGGCCCTCCAAGCAGAAGGCCGGAGCGGTCACGCCGCCCCGGCCTCCGACCCCATGCTCAAACCGGAACTCAGACCTTCTTGCGGCGGCGCAGCGCGGCCCCGCCGAGAAGCCCGCCGCCCAGGAGAAGGAGCGTGGCCGGTTCGGGGATCTCGCCGACCGGAGGGGTCCCACCCTCGTCCACGCGAGCCCATTCCTCGAACCCGTCGTTGGACTCGAAGTTGTCGCCGAAGCGCGAGTAGAGGTACAGGAACTTGGAAGAATGCGGGGCGAAAAGGCTGTACGGCAGGTAGGCGTACATGTCGCCCGCGCCGCTCCCAGGGTTGAGGTTGTAGTCGAGCTTGATGGTGTTGTCCGCCGCGCCCACTGCATCCATGTCGTAGAGCTTGGTCGCGTTGGCATCCAGGAGAGCCAGGGTGTTGTAGGTGGCATTGGGCGCGACATAGATCTTCAGCATATCGAGTGAGAGGAACCCCCCGGGAGAGGTCTGATTGATGTCCAGCAGGAAGCGGATGGAGGGGGTCCCGTTCAGGTCCGTCACCCCGAACTCGCTCACCAGGATGCTGTTCGTCCCCGACTTCTCATCCATGGTGTAGGGGCCGTCCGAGTTCACGCCTTCCTCCACCTCATTGGCCTGGATGATCAGGAAGGGGTCGATGATCCCGGTTCCGGTGCTCTGGTCGGGCACCTGGAGGAAGAAGGCGGAGCCGATGCTGCCGCTCGCGCCCGCCGAGGTCAGATCCAGGACGGTGCCGAAGGAGGTCCCGGGACCGCCCAGAACCAATGCGCCCGCGACAATAGATGCCAATTTCATTCCAATACGCGATGTCATGCTGTGCACTCCCCCCTGAGCGACGCGCTCAGATCAATGTACTTCGAGAAGCCATTGTAGAGGATCGAGTGCGCCTAAGTCAATGAAGAATAATGGTTTGCCAAGTAGGCCCGGGTCAATTACTTGTGGGGCTTTGAAAAAAATACCGACACCTTCCTGACGACAAACTGACGCAAAACAGACTGATTAAGTCGATTTGGAAGGGGGCCTGGAGTTCCCGGCAGTCGGGGCCAAAACAGAAAGCCGGGGCGGTCCTGCCGCCCCGGCTTGCCTGCGCACCCTGAGAGTGAGACTCAGATCCTCTTGCGACGGATCAGGGCCCCGCCAACCAACCCGCCACCAAGAAGCAGAAGCGTTGCCGGCTCGGGGATCTCGCTGGGAGGCGGGAAGCATCCATCCACCCTCGCCCATTCCTCCTGGCCGTCGAAGGATCCCCAGTCGCCCTCTTCCGCGCCGAAGTGGGAGTAGAGGTAGAGGTACTGCCCCTCCCTCCCGGCAAACATGCTGTAGGGAAGGTAGGCGTACATGTCGCCGTAGATGGCCACTCCGCCCGGATCCTCGCTCAGGTTGTAGTCAAGCTTGATCCAGGAGTCCTCGATCGCATCCAGGTCGTAGATTTTCGTGGCCATGCTCTCCAGGTCCGGCACGGTGTTGTAGGTGGCCACCGGGGCCGTGTAGATCTTGAGCATGTCCAGCGATAGAAGCGAGGCGCCGGGAGGACCGGCAGGCTCGTTGATGTCCAGCAGGAAACGGATCGAGGGGGTCCCGTTGAGATCCACCAGGCCGAAGTCGCCGACCCGCAATGAGTGGGTGAAGGTCCCGGCCGACTCGTCCATGGTGTAGGGACCGTCCGAGTTCACCCCCTCCTCCACATAGTCGGCATGGATGCGCAAGAACGGATCCATGGGGCCTGTCCCGATGTCCAGATCACAGACCTGAAGGAAGAACCCGGAGCCGATGGTCCCGTTCGCTCCTGCACTGGTGAGGTCCAGGATGGTGGCCGTGGCCGGACCGGGTCCAGCCACGATCAGCGCGCAGGCAACAAACAATGCGAGCCTGATTGCAGTCGGAGTTCTCATGGTGCGCATACCTCTGCCGGGTCCAGGCAACCGGCGACGATGGGAGACTGAGCTCTAATGCTACGCCAGGTAGTCGGCTAAGTCAATGGGAAATAACAAGTTGCCAAGTCGATCGCTGGCAAGCACTTGTCCGGCTTTGAAAAAAATGCCGACACCGATCCACGACAGGATAGCAACCAATAAACGACTAATGTGATCCGGTTTAATGCAGCCTCTTGCGCTTCTCCAGGTAGCGCAGCAGCGCCGTGTCGTAGGGCGTATCGGTGGAGAGCCGCACATACTCGATCTGGTTCTCGAGGCAGGCCCGCTGATAGGCCCCGCTCCACTCGGCGAAGCGGCGCTTGTACTCCTCCGCGATCTCCCAGGGCTGGGTCATCAACTCCCGCCCGGTCTCCAGGTCCACAAATCCCGTCTCCTCGCGGAAGGGAAACTCGATCTCGTAGGGGTCCAGCACATGGAAGACGACCACCTCGTGCTGGCGGTGGCGGAAGTGCTTGAGACCCCGGATCACCCTTGCCGGGTCGTCCATGAGGTCGGAGATGAGGATAACGAGGCCCCGGCGCTTCACCCGCTCGGCCAGGTACTCGAGGGCCGTGCCCATGGCGGTGGTGGAAGCAGGCTCGCTCCGCTCCAGCTCGGCCAGAAGAAGCCGCAGGTGGCCCCGGGCTGAACGGGGCGGGATGACCTTCTCGATCCGGTCCCGGAAGGTGAGGAGCCCCACGGCGTCCTGCTGCATGAGCATGAGGTAGGCCAGGGCGGCGGCCAGGAACGAGGCGTACTGGAACTTGGAGAGGCGCCCCGCCGAGGCGTAGCCCATGCTCGCGCTCTCGTCGAGCAGGAGATGCGCGCGGAGGTTCGTCTCCTCCTCGAAGATCTTCACATAGAACCGGTCGCTCTTGCCGTAGAGCTTCCAGTCCACATGCTTGAAGGGATCCCCCGGCATGTACTGCCGGTGCTCGGCGAACTCCACGCTGAAGCCGTGATAGGGGCTCTTGTGGAGGCCGGTCATGAACCCCTCGACCACGAGACGGGCGATCAAATCCAGCCCCCGCAGGTGGGAGAGGACCTTGGGATCGAGGTACTGGAGCGCCTGCTCGGACACGCGCTACTTCTTCTCCGGCGCTTCCGGGATCGCGTCCAGGAGCTGGTCGATGAGCGTCTCCGGGGTGACCCCCTCCGCCTCCGCGCTGAAGTTGGTGACCACCCGGTGGCGCAGCACCGGCCGGGCCACGCGGCGCACATCCTCGCAGGAAGGCGCCACCGAGCCGTTCAGGGCCGCCCAGGTCTTGGCGCCGAGGATGAGGAACTGGCTCGCCCGCGGGCCCGCCCCCCAGCTCACATACTGCTGCACCGCGGGGATGGAAGGCCCGCCCTGCCCGGGCCGCGTCGCCCTCGCGAGACGCACCGCGTAGTCCACCACGAAGGGCGAGGCGGGCACCCGCCGGACCAGCTCCTGGAAGCGGATGATGTCCTCGCCGCTCAGCACGCGCCGCAGCGAGGGCTTCTCGCTCCCGGTAGTGCGGTTGACGATCGAGATCTCCTCTTCCTGGCTCGGGTAACCGACCTGGACATTGAACATGAAACGGTCGAGCTGGGCCTCGGGCAGGGGGTAGGTGCCCTCCTGCTCGATGGGGTTCTGCGTGGCCAGCACGAAGAAGGGCGGCGTCAGGTCCCAGGTCTGCCCGCCCGCCGTGACCTGCCGCTCCTGCATGGCCTGGAGCAGCGCGGCCTGGGTCTTGGGCGGGGTGCGGTTGATCTCGTCGGCCAGGACCACATTCGCGAAGATCGGCCCTTGCACGAACTTGAAGGCGCGTTTGCCCGTCGTGCGGTCCTCTTCGAGGATCTCCGTGCCGGTGATGTCGGAGGGCATGAGGTCGGGGGTGAACTGGATCCGGCTGAAGCGGAGCTCGAGAAGCTCCGCGAGGCTGTGGATGAGCAGCGTCTTGGCCAGGCCGGGGACCCCCACCAGAAGGCAGTGACCATTGGCGAAGAGGGCGGTCAGGAGCTCGTCGATGACCCGATCCTGTCCGACGATGACCTTGCGGATCTCGTCGAGGATCTTCCGGTGCCCCTCGGCAAGCTGCTCCAGGGCTTGAAGGTTGGTGGTTTCCGTCTGTGCCATAGGCTCCTCATGGTGGGCGAACCGAGGGGGCGGCCGCTTGCCCCGGATAAAGAAGACACGCATGATACCACGCATGACCGACATTCTTTCCTGGACCCGGCTCTCCGGGCCGTTCCTGATCGGCCACCGCGGCCACCCGGGGGCCGCTCGTGAGAACACCCCCGAGGCCTTCGAGGCCGCGCTGGAAGCCGGCTGCGACGGCGTCGAGTTCGATGTGCGCATGACGCGGGACGGGGTGCTCGTGGTCCATCACGACGACCGCGCCGAGGGCCCTGCGGGCCCCATCGCCGTCGAGGGCAGTCTCTGGGTGGACCTCGCCAGGATGCGCTTCCCCTCGCCCCAGGGCCCCTACCGCATCCACACTCTCGCGGAGACCCTGGAGGTCCTGCGCGGCCGCTGTCTCCTCAACCTGGAGATGAAGCCGCCGGGGCGGGTCCGCCACGCGGCGGCGGCGGACCAGCTCATCGCCGGGCTCGAAGCGCTGCGCCCCCATGAGTCGGTGCTCGTCTCCTCCTTCGACGCGGACCTGTTGGCGGCGCTGCACCGGCGCGATTCGGGGCTCCTGCTCGGGTTCCTCTTCGCGTCGATGGAGCCCTTCAACCACCTGGAGGAGTCGGAGGTCGCGGAGTCGCTCCAGGCCATCCACCCGCGGCGGGATCTCGTGGACCGCAAGCTGATGCGTCGCGCCGAGGAGGCGGGGCTCATGGTCTGCGCCTGGACGGCGGACGACCCGGCGGAGACCTCCCGGCTGGCGAAGCTCGGTGTGACGGCCGTGATCACGAACCGGCCGGACGCGGTGGCCGACGCGCTCTACGAGGGGATGGAGCCGTAGCGCGTCCTTCTACCCCCGCAGGTGCGGGTCCTCGGCGATCTCCCGCAGGCGCTCGCGCAGCTCCGACACCCATCCGCGATCCGTGAAGTAGGGAATCACCAGCCGTTCCCGCGCCCGCGTGGCGCCCGTGAAGAGCAGAGCCGCCGCCCTATCCCGGTCCCGCCCCTGCCGCACCCCCAGGCTCTCCGCGCCCAGCAGGATCACCGTGTGGAAGTCCATCCCCTTGGCACTGTGCACGGTGGAGAGCGTGAGCCGCGCCCGCGAGATGTCGTAGGCCGCCTTGGACGCGAAGTCGCGCGTCACCCACTCGACCGGGATTCCTCGCCCGCGCAGCTCGCGCTCCAGCGCGTCCGCGAAATGCGCCGGCTCCGGCTCCGCGCCCTGGTCGCGCTCCGTGTCGGGCATCAGGGTGCCGAAGGCAGCGTCGGCGGGGTCCCCGGGCTCCTCCTCCGGCGCCTGCAGAAAGCGAGGGTCGGCCGCGCTCGCCCAGCGCGAATGGGCGAGCCGCCCGGCGAAGTTGGGGATCGCGTGCCGGTCCGGGTAGAGGATCGCGAGGTCCCCCAGCGACCGCCCGCTCCCGTCGAACTCCCTTGTGACGCCGTGGATGAGCGCGACGAGGTCGTCGAGACCCTCCAGCGGGACCAGTTCCGGCAGTGGCCCGAAGCGGCGCATGTCCTCGGGGCGGGTGAGCCCCAGCCGCTCCAGCCCCATTGCCTCGCGGGTCTCCCCGGAGAGCACGGCCAGGGCGAGCGCGAAGATCGGGGCGGTGTTGCGATAGCAGTCCACCAGGTGCTCCGTCTCGTGAGCGCGCAGGGGGGCAAGGTTGTCCACGCTCCACCGCCCGTAGATGTCCTGGGCGGGATCGCACACCACCGTGATCTCTCCGCCCTCGGCGGAGAGGCGCACCAGCACCTCCATCATGCGGCGCGTGAAGTCCTGCCCCTCGTCCACCAGGATGCAGTCGAAGACGGGTATGTCGTCCCGGCGCGCCATCTCCTGCAGGACCTTGGGTTCGAGCGCCGTGTAGAACTCGGGCCGGCGTTCGTGGATATCCTCCATGCCCAGGATCGCGCCGCAGAGATCGTGGTAGTGGCGGACCGTGAGCCGCTCCCCGTCCGGGACAATCCCCTTCACCGCGAAGACGCTGCGCAGGTGCGAGGCGAGGCTCGCGTTGTAGCAGGTGAACAGCACCCGAGCGTCCGGCTTCTGGTCGAGCCAGTAGTGGGCGCGCGCGACCAGGAAGATCGTCTTGCCGCTTCCCGCGGGGCCGTACACGAGCGTGCGCGGCGAGGCGAGCTGGCGCGCGATGCGCTCCTGCTTGGCGTCGAGGAAAAACCCGGCGAACTCGGGGAGCGGCACGCGAGTCACCTGGGTCGCGCCCGCCGCAGCGGCCGGCTCCTCCTCCCGCAGGTCGAAGAAATGCGTCTGCGGCTCGATCGCCGCGCGGACCCGGTTGCGCAGGGCGTCGTCCAGCGCGAAGGAGAAGCAGATGTCGCAGAGGCGCTTGAGGCCGGCCTTCAGCCGGCGCGTGCCTTCCTCGTCCTGGCGCTCCAGATCTTCGCGGGTGAGGCATTTGTCGGGGTGGAAGGGAACCCCGCGCGCGACCAGCCGCTCCAGCTCGCGCCGCGACACATGGGGCAGGGCGACGCCGTAGTTGACCGGGAAGACGAGCCGCCCCGCGAACTCCCCGGAGGCGTGCTGGAGCTGCGGAACCCGAGCCAAGGCGTCGCGCACCACGAAGCTCGCCTCGCGGGCCTGCTTCTCGGGATGGGTCTCCCGGCGCTCCCCCTCTCCCGCGCGGAGCCAGACATCCGCCGCGTCGCCGCGCAGGACGGAGGCGGCGCTCCAGTCCTTCACCTCCAGCACCACCACGCCGTACTCCGGACCCAGGATCACGAAGTCCGGCCGGCGGCGGCTCTGCCTGCCCGCCACCAGCGGCTCGTACCAGGCCCAGTGGGCGCCGTCGGGGGTGAGCGTCCGCTTCAGATGCGCGAAGACGATCTCCTCCCCACGGGTGGGAGTGAGCCCGTCCAGGCTCTCGGGAAAGAGGTGCGCCATGGCGCTCCCGTGAGCGCCCGGAGCTCCTGCCGCTCCGGGCGCCCCGTCGTTCACACGGAGGCTAGTTCCCCTTGGCCAGCTCCCGCTCCATCTCGCCGACCAGACGGTCGAAGGTTTCGATCGTAGCCACCACCGGTGCCGGCGAGGTCATGTCCACCCCCGCCTTCTTGAGCACCTCGATCGGATAGTCGCTGCTCCCCGCCTTCAGGAAGGCGAGGTACGCGTCCACCGCCGGCCGCCCCTCGTCGAGGATCTTCCGCGACAGCGCCGTCGCCGCCGCATAGGCGGTCGCGTACTGGAAGACATAGAAGTTGCGGTAGAAATGCGGGATGCGGCTCCAGGTGGCCGCATTCAGTTCGGGCTGCGCCACCGAGGGCCCGAAGTAGGCCTGATAGGTGTCCAGGTAGAGCTTGTCGAGCGACTCCATGGTGAGCGGCTCGCCGCGCTCCACCATCTCGTGCATCTGCAGCTCGACATCCGCGAACATGATCTGGGTGAAGAAGGTGCCCCGGATCTGCTCCAGGTAGTGATTGAGGAGCGCCAGCCGCTCCTTGCGGTCCGTGGTCTCCTTGAGCATCTTCTCGATGATGAGGGCCTCGTTCGTGGTGGACGCCACCTCGGCCACGAACAGGGAATAGTCCCCGTAGATGTAGGGCTGGTGCTTGCGGCTGAAGTACGAGTGCATCGAGTGTCCCATCTCGTGCCCCAGGGTGAACGCGTCGTTGAGGGTGCCGTTGTAGTTCAGCAGCAGGTACGGCTTGGTGGTATAAGAGCCCCAGGAGTAGGCGCCGCCGCGCTTGCCCTGGGTCTCGTACACATCCACCCAGCCCTCGTCGAACGCGGTCTGGAACGGCGTGAGGTACTCGGGGCCGAGGGGCTGCAGGCCGTCCACCACCATCGTGAGCGCGTCGTCGAAGGCGATTTCCTTCTCCAGGCCCGGCGCGAGCGGCGCCGCCATGTCCCAGGTGCGCAGCGTGTCCACCCCCAGCACGCTCTTGCGCATTTCCACATAGCGGTGGAGCGGAGCGATGTTGTCGCGGGTGGACTGGATCAGGTTCTTGTATACCGCCACCGGGATCGCGTTGGGGTCGAGCGAGGCCTCCAGGGCCGAGTCGTACTTGCGCGCCCGCGCATAGAACACATCGCTCTTGATGTTGCCGTTCATGTTGGCGGCCAGCGTACGCCCGTACTCCCGGTAAGCCTGGTAGAAGAGCTTCCACGACTCCTCGCGCACCCGGCGGTCGGAGGACTCCTGGAACCGGTAGTAGCGCCCCTGGCTCAGCGTGACCTCGTTGCCCTGTTCGTCCTTCATGGTCCCGAAGGTCACATCCGAGTTCTGGAACGCGCCGAAGGTCGCCGCGAAGGAACCGGTCACATTGCCGGCCGCGGCCAGGATCGCCTCTTCCTGCGCGCTCAGCGTGTGGGCCGCGCCGCGCAGGAGATCGTCGAGATAGTGCCGGTAGAGATCGAGCCCCGGCGTGGCGTCCACCATCTTCCAGAGCGTCTCGCGGGGGATCTGGAGCACTTCGGGCTCGAAGTAGGCGGCGGCCTCCGCGAGGCGGCTGCCGAGGGTGCCGATCCGGTCCCGCATCCCCGCGTACCTGTCCACGCGGGTGTCCTCGTCGTAGCGCATCCCGGCGAAGACCGTGAGGCGGTCCAGGATGTTGCCCATCTCGTCCCGCTTGCGCAGCGCGTCCAGCAGGACCGCGCCGCTCTCGCCGAGCCGGCCCTCGAAGGACGCGGCCACCGGGAGCATCTTCTCGAGGCGGGCGAAGTCCTGCTCCCAGGCCGCGTCGGTGGGATAGATGTCCTCGAGCCGCCACTTGTACTTGGGGTCGATGTCCTTGCGCTCGGGAACCTCGCCGGCCTGGCCGAAGACGGCGCCGGCCAGCACCAGACAGAAAGCGGCAAGGAGACAGGAACTCAGGAAGGAGCGCATGGCGAAACCTCGCTTGGGTTGGTGCGGTGGGGTATCGCCGGAATTGTACGAGGTCCGGGGGGCGATTGCGACCGCCGCGGGCCGGGCGCACCGAGGCGCCCGTGACGGATGCCCAGGGCCCCAGGCACGATCCCCGGAAGCATTTGCGCCCCGTCCCGCCCCTCGCCATACTTTGAGCTTTCCCGAAAGGAGCCGGACATGCGCGATCTCGAGGGCACGCAGATCCTGGTGGCGGGCGGCGCGGGGGCCGTGGGCGAGGGGATCGCCTGCGCCCTGCTCCGCGCGGGGGCGAGGGTGATCGTGCCCTCCCGCTCCCAGGCGAAGCTCGACGAGCTGGCCGCGCATCTGGGGCCGGGGGCCGGCGGCCGTCTGGTCCCCCTGCAAGGGAATGTGGGCGACCCCGAGGACGCCGAGCGGCTGCGCGCGCACATCGCGGCCTCGTTCGGGCCGCTGGACGCGGTGGTCGCCTCCATCGGCGGCTGGTGGCAGGGTCCGCCCGTGGCGG
>CAZWKH010000011.1:0-837 GCA_964633885.1 uncultured bacterium
TCCGGCGGGGTGGGGCCCCGAGGCGATGGTGCCGGCCGCCGGGCCCCGCGTGTAGGATTACCCGCCCGACTGGCAGAGGCTTCACGAGGGGAGGTTCGACAATGTCCGCAGCGCCCGAAAAGGTCGTCATCATCGGCTCCGGTCCCGCCGGCTTCACCGCCGCCATCTACGCGGCTCGGGCGGAGCTCCAGCCCCTCCTCATCGAGGGCTCCGTCGCCAACGAGCGCGGCGAGATCCCCGGCGGACAGCTCATGACCACGACCGATGTGGAGAACTTCCCCGGCTTCCCGGAGGGGGTGGGGGGCGGCGAGCTGATGGACCTGATGCGCGGCCAGGCCGCGCGGTTCGGCGCCCGCATGCTCCAGGAGGATGTGACCCGGGTGGATCTCAGGCAGCGGCCGTTCCGTCTCTGGACCTCCGAGGGCCAGGAGATCGCCGCCCAGAGCGTGATCATCGCCACCGGCGCCCGGGCGAAGAAGCTCAACCCGACCGGCAGCGAGAAGTTCTGGCAGAACGGCGTGAGCGCCTGCGCGGTGTGCGACGGGGCTCTCCCCATGTTCCGCAACAAGCCGCTGGCGGTGGTGGGGGGCGGCGACACGGCCATGGAGGAGGCGAGCTTCCTGGCCAAGTACGGGAGCCAGGTCTTCGTGCTGCACCGCCGCGACGAGCTGCGGGCCAGCAAGATCATGCAGGAGCGCGTGCTTGCCAACCCCAAGATCACGATGCTCTGGAGCACCACGGTCCAGGAACTGCACGGCGGGGACCTGCTGGAGGCCATCACCGTTTGCTCCACCAAGGACGGCTCGACGCGCCGGGTGGAGGTGGGAGGCCTGTTCT
>CAZWKH010000011.1:847-17671 GCA_964633885.1 uncultured bacterium
ATCGGCCATGTCCCCAACACCGCGTTTCTGGAGGGGCAGGTCGAGACCAACGAGACCGGCTACATCCTGCTCAAGCATGGCCAGGAGACCAGCGTGCCCGGGGTGTTCGCGGCGGGGGATGTGCACGACTTCCGCTACCGGCAGGCCATCACGGCCGCCGGCGCGGGCTGCGCCGCGGCCCTCGACGCCGAGCATTTCCTCTCCGGAATGGCCTAGCGGGCTCCCGCCGCCGGCCCCCGGTGCCCCAGCACCGGGTGGGGCCGGTAAGGGGCCTCCAGCTGCCCGACCTCCTCCGGATCGAGGCGGATGGAGAGCGCCGCCACGGCGTCGTGGATGTGGCCGGGGCGGGTCGCGCCGAGGATCGGCGCGGTCACCCCGGGGGCCTGAAGGATCCAGGCCAGAGCCACCTGCGCAGGTTTCGCTCCGCGCCGGCGCGCGACCTCCACCAGCGCCTCGACCACCTCGAAATCCGCGTCCGTGTAGAGCTGGCGGCTGTAGTCGTCGGTGCGGGCGCGCTCGGTGGGTTCCCGCAGCTCGCGCGTGCGGGTTCCCGCCAAGAGCCCCCGCGCCAGGGGGCTCCAGGGGATCACCCCGACTCCTTCCGCCTCGCAGAGCGGGATCATCTCCCGCTCTTCCTCGCGGTAGACCAGGTTGTAATGATTCTGCATGGCCGCGAACCGGTGCCATCCCCGCCGGTCCGCGGTGTAGAGGGCCTTGGCGAACTGCCAGGCCGCCATGCTGCTGGCGCCCAGATAGCGCACCTTCCCGGCCCGCACCAGCGCGTCGAGCGCATCCAGCGTCTCTTCGATCGGCGTCCCTGGGTCCCAGCGGTGGATCTGATAGAGGTCGATGGTGTCCAGGCCGAGCCGGCGCAGTGAAGCATCGCAGGCGTCCAGGACGCGCTTGCGGGAGAGCCCCTGGGCGTTCGGCCCCTCGCGCAGGGGGAAGAAGAGCTTGGTGGCCACCACGACCTCGTCGCGCCTTGTCAGCTCGCGCAGCCAGCGCCCCGTCACTTCTTCGCTGCGCCCGCGCGAGTACATGTCCGCGGTGTCGAAGAAGTTGATCCCGGCCTCCACAGCGTCGCGGAAATGGGCCCCGGCGGTCTCCTCGTCGAGGATCCACGGCCGCCAGGCGGGGTCCCCGTAGGACATGCATCCGAGGCAGATTCGCGAGACCTCGAGTCCGGTGCGGCCGAGCTTCACATACTCCATCGTCGCGTTCTCCCGGTCCCCGCCAAGGGGATTTCAAGGTCGGCCGGGGACCTCCGGGCTCCCCGTCCATTGATTTTCTGAATTTGGACGATTCCCTCTTGATTCGACAAGTCATGGTGCCACAATGCACCGCAGCCGTCCAAGACCCGAGCGGAGGGAGCCGAACGATGGAGAAGGACCGGAAGGGGCGCTACCCCGGTCTCGTCTACAACTTCTTCACCCTGGTGGGACTCGGCCTGGCCCTCTTCGGCCTGGCCGCGATCCTCATCCTCTTTCTGCTGGGGCTCTTCGCCGAGGGATCCAACCCCTACCTGGGCATCTTCACCTTCCTCATCTTCCCCGGCATCATGGTCTTCGGGCTCCTGCTGGTCCCGTTCGGGATGTGGCGTGAGAAGAAACGGCGGGAGGCCGGGCTGACGAGGCCGCTGGTCATCGACCTCGGCAACGCCCACCACCGGAACCTGCTCGTGACCTCGCTGGCCGGCGCCTCCACCTTCCTGCTCATCACGACCGTCGGCCTCTATCAGGGCTACCGGTACACGGAGTCGGTGTCGTTCTGCGGCAAGGTCTGCCACCAGGTGATGAACCCGGAGCACACCGCCTACATGAACTCCTCCCACGCTCAGGTGAAATGCGTGGCCTGCCACATCGGCCCGGGCGCGGGCTGGTATGTGAAGAGCAAGCTCTCGGGCGCCCGGCAGGTCGTGAAGACCGTCATCGGGAACTACCCGAGGCCCATCCCGACCCCCATCGAGGACCTCCGCCCGGCGCAGGAGGTCTGCGAGGAATGCCACTGGCCGCAGAAGTTCTTCCCTGCGACCCAGGTCATCCGGGACCACTTCCTGAGCGACCGGGAGAACAGCCACTGGCGCATCAACCTCCTGGTGCGGGTGGGAGGGACCTCGGCCTCGCCGGAGGGGCGGCCCACCGGCATCCACTGGCACATCGACGAGGCCAACCACATGACCTATGTGGCCAGTGACCCGTCCCGCCAGGCGTTCGATCAGGTCACCTGGTCCCGGGGTGGGCGGGAGGTCGTGTACACCCGGACGGGGGAACCGCTCCCGGACTCGGTCCTGGTCCACAAGGTGGCGGAGAAGCTGGTCCGGGCCTTCGATTGCATGGACTGCCACAACCGGCCGTCGCACCGCTACCGCTCCCCTGCGGAGACCGTGAACGAGGCCATGGCCTCCGGTCGGCTGGATCCCTCCATCCCTTGGATCAAGCGCAAGGCGGTGGAGGCCCTGTCCCGGAGCTACGCCACCACGGCGGGCGCGAGGGATTCCATCGCCCTGGCGCTGGATTCCTTCTACCGGGAACAGGGAATCGCCCTGCCGGGGGAAGCAATTGCCGCGGTGCAGGATATATACACGAAGAACATCTTCCCGGAGATGAAGGTGCGGTGGGACCGCTATCCGGAGAACCGAGGACACTTTATCTATCCGGGGTGCTTCCGGTGCCACGGGTCCGACCTGCGGACGGAGCAGGGGGAGCGGATCAGCGATGACTGCAACCTTTGCCACCAGATCGCCTCGCAGGGATTCGTGGACGCGATCGGGGACACCCTGATAGCCGCCGGCCTGCCCTTCCGGCATCCGGCGGACATCGGTGGGGCCGAGACGGAGATGCCGTGCATGGATTGTCACACCGGCGACGACAGCATCTTCCCTCCCATGGAGTGAGAGAAGGGGCTTGTCGGAGGCGGGTTTCCGGCAGTAAGGTGCACGGTCTGACAGCGAACCCGGGTTCGGGTACGGGAGGTTCAATGACATCCAAGAAGACTCTGATCGTAGCGCTCGTGGGGGTGTTCCTGGCGCTTTCCTTCATGGCCGTTTCGGCCCAGGAAGCCGCCAAGGCTTACACCTACATGGGCATCAAGAACTGCAAGATGTGCCACAGCAAGGACGCCACCGGCAACCAGTTCGCACTGTGGGAGAAGAGCACTCACGCGACGGCCTATGCCTCTCTCGCAAGCCCCGAGTCCAAGGCCAAGGCCAAGGAACTGGGGATCGACGACCCGCAGAAGTCCGAGAAGTGCCTGAGCTGCCATGCGACCGCGTTTGCGGTGATGAAGGACCTGGCCAACCAGAAGATCACGCTCGAAGAGGGCGTGTCCTGCGAGAGCTGCCATGGTCCGGGGAGCGGCTACGCTCCCATGAAGGTCATGAAGGACGTGTACGCGGGTACCGTGAAGCCTGAGTCCGTCGGGCTCCTCAATCCCGACGAGAAGCTCTGCGTGACCTGCCACAAGGCGGAGGGGAACCCCTTCCACAAGGAGTTCAAGTACGCCGAGTACGTCAAGAAGATCGCGCATCCGATTCCCAAGGCCGGCGGCTAGGTTCGTCGTTCGAGGGGCTCGGCCCTGAGTAGATTCTCGAAGGGGCCCGCCGAGGCGTGAGCTGCGGCGGGCCTCTTCTTGCCCGCCAGAATGCGACACAAGCGATCGTTTTAGTAATGCCTGGTTTCAGATTTAGCGGTCATTATGTTGCATGTTTTTGGTCTTTCAAAAAGCCTTATCGATTTTATCAAGTATCTCATCCTTCATTCTCCAAGCTATCCTGCCTCCAGTCAGGTTTAGGCCCTCGCCCCGGCTGGGGCAGGCCCGGTGCTTTGGGGGCTGCTTGGAGAGAGTGCATGCTGCTGCGCCGGAGTGTGTTACTTGCACTGGCATCGATGGTTGCGGCCTCCACGGCTGCCGCCGGCCCTGTCGCGCCCGCAATCCGGTCCGTGCTGGCCATCGTCCGGGGTCCGGCCCCCCTCGACCCTTTTAAGCGCCCCCAGGGAATCGCCACCGATCCCTCGCGCGGCATCATCCTGGTTTCGGACACCGGAAACCACCGGGTCGCCACCTTCGACGCGAGCTACCGGTCCCGTGGAGTCATCGTCATCGACAGGGCGGTTGATGGAGAGTCGGGCGAACCCAGGTCCATCGCGATCGGGGCGCGGAAGCAACTCTTCATGGTGGACAATTTGAATGATGATGTAGAAGTCCTCACCCCTCGCGGGAGTCATCTGGCCTATATGCCACGGCTCTGCCCGGAGGACGCCGGAGCGGCGACTCGACCCCAGGACATCGTGGTGGGACCGAGTGGCCGGATCTACCTCCTGTACGGAGGGGATCGCCCCGGCCTCGCACTGGCGGCACCGGACGGGAGGCTCGCCGCGCGCATCGGATTCGAGCCGGCCGAATCGGGGATCTTCACGGGTCCGATCGCGCTGGATGTGGATCCGCAGGAGACCATGATCGCGGTGGCCGACCCCATGGCGGAGAAACCCATCCTTCTCTTCTCGACCGACGGGACCTTTCTCACGGCGCTGGGCAAGCATGGTGAGGGGGAAGGCACCTTCTCGATGGTGAGCGACGTCACATGGGGTCCCGGCGCCACGCTCTGGGTCACGGACACCGTGCGCCACTCCATCAGCGTGCTGGACTCCCAGGGGACTTTCCTGGGCCGGATCGGCGGCTTCGGCCATGGTCCCGGCCAGTTCAACTATCCGAGCGGCTGCGCGTTTCTCGCGCCGGACCGTCTCGTCGTCTTGGAGCGGGCGGGAGCCCGTCTCCAGGTGCTCGAGGTCCAAGGACCGGCATCCGATCATCCTGCGGGTGCAACCCTCGAGCAACAAGTGGACTCCGGCAGCACCGGGGTCAGTCTCGCAACACTGCAAGGGAGGTATAGGTGGTGATGAGGAAACAACTCATGCTCCACGCAGGGGTCCTCGTCGCTGTGGCCGCTCTGGCAAGCGTGAGCTTCGCGGGTGACTTCCATTACGGACAGAACCTGATTTGCTCCGACTGCCATGTGATGCACTACAGCCAGGCCCATGGTTACAACGCCGATGGGAGCGGGATCTTCGCGCCGATGGACGGTACCGGACCGCACGAGTACCTGCTCCGCAACGATGTGAACGATCTCTGTCTGGCCTGCCACGACGGGCAGAGCTGGGCTCCCGATGTGTTCGAGAGCCACGCCAACGGCTACGTCCGTCAGGCCGGCGCTCTGAACGAACTGGGCGGGAACGGCCTGTATCCGGCCGCGACCGGCCACACCCTGAACTCGACCGATGTCGCCCCGGGCGGCACCTTCAGCAACCCCGGGGGGCTCGAGTGCACCGACTGCCACTCGCCCCACGGCCGGACCCGTGGCATCACCACCACGACCGATCCGCAGGGTGCTTACCGGAACCTGTTCGTCGACCTTCCGTCCTTCGTGAGCATCACCTACTCGCGGCTGGATGTGGAGCTGGCGAACGACCTGACCAAGTGGGTCTTCGAGGATGCCTCGAGCGGCGTCAGCGCGAACCACTACGGCTATAACCACATCACTTTCAACGAGCCCAACGCGGCGAAGTCGGCCTACGGTGATTTCTGCAAGGCCTGCCACACCAACTTCCACGGAGATGTGGGTGGTGCGGAGCTCGGCGGCGTGGACATCGGCGGTGGCCTCTACGAGGAATTCCACCGTCACCCGACCAACGGCTCGAACATCGGCGCCATCGGCGGCGGACACTCGAGCCTCAGCCGGTTCGCGGGCAAGGTCAACCAGGTCCAGGTCATGTCCCCGGCGGGCAAGCGCGCGGGCACCTACACCTCGACCGACACCGACCTGTCCCCGTCCTGCATGAGCTGCCACAAGAGCCACGGCAACCAGAACGCCTTCGGGCTCATCTACATGCTGGGTACCGGCACGGTCACGGAGCAGGGCGACGCGGGCGTGGACGCCCGGAACCTCTGCCGCCAGTGCCACGGCATGGGAGGCGCCTCGGCGGCCTTGTCAGCTGGGGGCAGGAGAGGTCGACTCTCCGGACTGAATCTGCCTCTTGGGTGGGGGCACCGACAATCCGGCCACTGTCGGTGCCCGCGGCCCGGGTTCTTGCTTCTGGATCCGGGTCCGGAGAGTGGCCGACGGAGTCAACCGTGAGACCAGTTTCCGGCTTGGTTCTCACCGGCGTCCTGACCCTGGCCGCCTGGACCCTTTCCGCACAGACGACCTACGATCTCCATGGAGACCCCGACACGGGGGCCCTGCGGGTCGTGACCGTCCCCTCCACTCGTGGCCAGTGCCGCCAGTGTCATGCCGCCCACGAGGACTCTCCGAACGCTCCGGTCTTCCCGATCATTCTCTTCACGGACAACGGCAACGGCATCGCTTTCTGGGACCAGGGGGACGGCCCCTGTCACCGCGACCGTCCCGTGAACTATCCCCTCGGCGAGACCGACCGCCTGCCGGAGACGGTTCCGGACCCGGGGTACTTCGAAGCCAACAACGCCGGGGTGCGCCGGACCGGGGTGGAATTGCGGGGCCGCTGGCCCGGCGAGACCGTCTACACCAACCCCACCATGACGGCCCTTGGGCGCTACATTTCCCCCCACGCCTTCGACCCGGACATGCCTCGCCGGGATGCCTCGGGCCAGGGGCTCTGCCTCAACTGCCACACGCCCCACGACGCCGCGAATCCGCACGATCTCCTCATCGCCCAGTACGGCGGCGTCGGCGGTCACCTCTCGGTGGGCCCCCCCGACCAGTACCGGCTCTGCTTCGACTGCCACGGCAACGACGGTCCCGCCGGGATGGACCCCGGCAGCCGCTCCATCGAGGACTATTACGACCCGAGCCTGAACCCGGACCATGGCGGGCACCGGATCTGGCGCGACCCCGGGATCGCCATCTCCTGGCCGGCCCACATCCAGGCGGGGGACATGCTTCCCTGCTACGACTGCCACAACCCCCATGGGTCGCAGGGCAACAACTCCGTCCAGCCCAACGCGTACCTCCTGAGCGACCAGCGCGTGAACTGGAGCGGCCTCACCAACACCCTCACCGACGCCGCCCAGTGCCGGAAGTTCTGCCTCGGGTGCCACATCGCGTCGGACGGGATCCCGGGGACGCAGAGCGTCGAGGGGATCGTCATGAACACCCTGCCCGACAAGGCGCCTCACAAGGCCAGCGCGGGAAAGAGCTGTCACGACTGCCACGGGCGGGACTACTCGGGCCCGACCGGCAACAACGTCCACAACCCCAGCGGTGGCTGATGGGGGACAGGTGGACCGGTCGCAGGGGCATGTTCACGGCGGCGGGGCGCGCGGGACTCGTGGCGATCGTTGCTCTCTGCATTCCCGCATCCGGCCAGGCGATGCAGGGGAACTGGGTGACCTCCTTCCTGAGGACGGACGACACGATCAAGGAGGACACCTGGCGGAGCAACCTCGACCTGCGCACGGCCAACGACCTGCCCTGGGGCGCCTCGGGGACCCTGCGGGGATCGTTCACCTACTACAACCGCAACAACCGCTACGGGCTGGATGCCGGCGAGGGGAGCATTCTCCGGCATCGCTGGTACGCGGATGTTCAGAAGTCGTCCCTGCGCCTGCGCACGCAGTTCGTGCCCTGGCAGGATGTGGATGCCGGCAACAGCGGCATGCGCGAGCGGGTCGCCCAGTTCGACCTGAACGCCTCGGCGCGACGCGCGCCCAGCCTGAGCGCGCACTACCATCGCCTGGACCGCATGTCGCCCACATGGACGCCCACCGGAGTCCGCAGCGAGCGCTCTTCCGCCGACGACTGGCGCGCGCAACTCTCCTATGCCCTGCGCGGCGTGGGCTCCTCGCTGACCTACCGGCGCCTCGAGACCAGACCTTCCGCGGTCTCGATCGGCGCGGGATCGCAGACCGACGACTGGCGAGCCGGGCTGCACGGCGCAAGGACCTGGAGCAGGGTGTCCCTGCAGGGTGCCTACGACGCGAGCTATTCGACCTACGCGACCCGCGACCGGGACCGGAAGCTCTACAGCCAGCGTGCATCGGCCTCTTCGTCATGGAACCCCAACCGGCGCCTCACCCTGGGGGGATCGGGCGCGGTCCAGTGGGGACGGACGGAGGACAACGCTCTTCCCAGTTCCACCTCCCGGACCGAGCGATTCCTGACGGGCAGCGCCGACTACCGGCCGATGGCGGGACTCAGCCTGCGCCTGCTCCGCGAGTACCGGGAACAGAGCCAGTCGGGGGGCGATCTCGTCTCCGACTTCCTGCGGGGACAGGCCCACTTCGGGCGGGACCTCTTCCGGGGATTCCTCTTCCAGGCCGGGGCGCAGCGCTCCGTCGATCTCGCCAGCCGGGGAGGCTCCATCCCGCTGAACACGGTGTACGGCCTCCTGGACGGCCGGATCCGACAGGGTATCGCCGCGCGGGCCGAGCTGCGGGCGTCCCGCGCCGTGCTCGGAGCCTCGGAGACGGGCACCCAGTGGAGCCGCTCCTTCGGGATCCGCACGGCCCCCGTGCGCACGGCCACCGTGGATGTCTCCTGGCGGCGCGACACCCTGCCCCGGTACGAAGAGCGGGCGCAGACCGACGAGGAGTGGCAGTATACATTCGGATATCAGCCGGTCCCGCGCTCGAGCCTGGTGGCGTCCTACCGCCGGCTCAAAGGGACGGGGCGGCTGGTCCGCCAGGAGCGCTTCGGGTCCGTGAACGCGAGCGTCCAGATTCACAACGCGACCTCGGTGGCAGTGGACTGGTCCCGCCGCGAATCCCTGGTGCTGAGCTCCAGGACGGGCGAGATCATCTTCGGGGCCGATGTCGGGTTCTGGCTGCCCGACGCCATCCGCGCGAAGATCCAGTGGCGGAGGGTCACGAGGCGGGAACTGCTGGACCCGGAGGAGTACGGCCACCCGACCAACAACTACGGTTTCACCTTGGACAAGAGCTTCTAGCCGGGACGGTGGGGGGAGCATGCACACCATGAAGACATGGACCGGAGCGAGACTGCTGGCGGCATCCCTGCTGCTGACCGTGGGCGCAGGGTGCGGTGGAACCACCGCGTTCGTGAACGCGGAGGCCGACCTTCCCTATTACCAGAAGGTGGCGATTATGCCTTTCACCTCCCTGTCGCAGGACCGCGCCGCCGGTTACAGGGTGAGCGATATCTTCTTCAGCGAGCTGCTCCGGCGGGGGTTCGCCGATGTCGTGGAGCCGGGCCAGTTCACCGCCGCCGTGACCAAGCTGCGCGGGGGAACGCCGGTGGAGAACCCCTGGTCGGCGGAGGAGCTGGCCCGCCTCGCCGAGGAGCTCGGTGTGGAGGGAGTGTTCCTGGGCACGGTCCGCGAATACGACATGACCCGCACCGGACGGTCCGCCTTCCCGCTCCTGTCCATGGAGGCGCGCCTCGTGGACGCCGCCTCCGGCAGGCTGGTCTGGAGCGCGAGCGCGACGCGCCGGGGCGGACCCGGCACTCCCTTCGTGAGCTCGCTCCTCGGACTCTTCGGCGGCGGCGAGATCCACACCATGGGGGAGCTCACCGCCGTCGTGTGCCGCGACCTTCTCAAGACCCTGCCGAGGAACTGAGCGCGATGAGACCGGATTGGAGGACGATCGTGCCGGCCGCGGCCCTGTGGGGGCTTGCCCTGGCCTCCTGCGCGCCCTCGCCGCAGGCCTATGTCGCGGAGCCGCTCCAGGGTTCGCTGCGGATCGCCGTGCTACCCCTGGCGAACTTCTCGGAGGCGCGCGAGGCGCCGGACCGTCTCGGTCCCATGATCGGTGTCGCGCTGTCCCGGATCGGCAATGTGGAGATCGTGGAGCCGGGCCGGGTGGAGGAGGCCCTCTCCAAGGAACCCTGGCTCCTGATCGATCGGCTCCCGCCCGATCTCGTGGATGCCTTGGGCGCCGAGCTGGGGGCCAACGCTCTCCTCCAGGGGGCAGTTCTCGCCTACGGCGTCCGCCAGGAATCGGAGGGGCCCGTGCCCGAAGTCTCCCTCTCCCTGCGGCTGCTCGAGACGCCGGGGGGGCGGATCCTCTGGAGCGCCGTGCACAGTCGCGGGGGGACGGACGCCGAGTCAGTTTTCGGTTTCGGCCGCGTCGCCAGCCTGGAGCAGCTCGCCGCGGATGCGGTGGACGACATCATGAAGACATTTCCTGCGCCGAGAGCGGCGGCCCCGACGGCCTCCCCTTCTCCGGCGGGGCGGGAGAGGGAAACACCGTGAAGAAGTGGACCGTCATCTGCGTGCTGGGGCTCCTTGGTGCGGGCGTCATGCGCACGGCGCAATCCGAGGAACAGTCTCCTCAACCCGTGCCGGCCGTGGTGGACACGACCATCCAGTTCGTGATCCAGGCCGGGAACCGCCTGTACCCGGAGTGGAAGGAGGATCACACCGTCCACATCGGCGAGAAGTTCTTCCTCGGGGACACGCCGCTGATGGGAAGCGTCCGGCAATTCCTGCCCGACTTCCGGATCATCGACGGGAAGATCCTCAGCCTCTCCGCCGCGATGAACAACCCGGCCATCCAGGTCTTTGTGTTGGCGGACAGCGGCGCGGTCGACAGCTCCTGGGCCTTCCTGAACTTCCCCCCCCACTTCTCGTCGAAGTCGTTCTACTCGTTCCAGCTGAAGGAAGTGCGGGGATACGCAGCGCCTCCCACCCCGCCCGGGGCGGCCGAGGGGACGAAGAAGGAGAAGTGAGATGAGCGGCCGGACCCGTTCGAGCGCGTTGGTGATCCTCGCCCTGGTCATGGGAGCGGCGGCGGCGCCGTCGCTCTTCGGCCGCTCCGACGCCCAGCCGCGGCGGCAGTGCTACGACTGCCACGGCAAGGCGCGGGAGGAGTACCTGGGGCGGAAGTTCGTGCATGATCCGGTAAAGGCCGAGGACTGCGAGGCCTGTCACAAGCGCCACGGGTTCGCGCAGACGCTCATCCTTCAGAAGGGCTTCCCGGAGCTCTGCACCTCCTGTCACCCCGGCGCGGCCCCCCAGCCATCCGGGACCGGATTCGACCACCTTGCCGCAAAGGATGTCACCTGCGCTTCCTGTCACGATTCCCACGCGTCGGACATGCGGGGGCTGCTCGCCGCGCCCGCGGTGGAGGTCTGCGCCACCTGCCACCCTCGCCTGGCCGAGGCCCAGGCCTCCGCGGCCAAGCACCGGCCCTTCGGGGAAGGGAAGTGCGAGGCTTGCCACGCGCCGCACCGGTCCGAACATCCCGGGCTCCTCGTCGCGCCCGAAACCGAGCTTTGCGCCCGCTGCCACGGTCCAGTTGCCGAGTTGCCGGAACTCCATACCCGGCCGGAGGTGGCGGGCGCACTCTGTTCGTCCTGTCATGATCCCCATGGATCGCCCCAGGGCAAGGCGGGGGGGTTCATTCACGCCCCCTACGCCGAGGCCGATTGCCAGACTTGCCACAGCGGTCTTCCCGCCGAGCCCTCGGCGCTGTCCGCCCCCAAGGAGGAACTCTGCCTCATCTGCCACGGCGATGTGGGAGAGACGGCGGGCGGGGACCACGGCCATCCGCCGGCCGCCCAGGGGGACTGCCTGTTCTGCCACGATCCTCACAAGGCCGACCGCAAGGGCCTCCTCAAGGGGAGCGCCGAGGAGCTCTGCTTCGTCTGCCACGAGGATCCCCGGCAGAACCCGGACCTGGCCTCGCGGCATGAGCCCTTCGAGACCCTTGCCTGCGACTCCTGCCACCAGCCTCACGGAGGAGGCGGGGCGGGCATGCTGAAGGACTCCGCCGAGGCCCTCTGCCGCTCCTGTCACGGAGGCGTGGTGGAGAAAGCCGCGGCGGCGAAGGTTCTCCACGCCCCCATGGACGGCGACTGCCGGACCTGTCACGCCCCGCATGTGAGCGGGGAGCCCGCGCTGCTCGCTCAGCCGGAGGTGGTGGTATGTGAGAGCTGTCACGACGGCCTGGCCAGGGAGGCGAAGGAGCCGGTGGTCCACTTCCCGTTCCTGGACGGCGCTTGCGGACCCTGTCATGTCGCGCATGGATCGGACTTCCCGGCCCTGGGGACCAGGACGCAGCCCGCGCTCTGCCTGCAGTGCCATGTCCGGCAGATCGAGCAGACCCGCATGGCCGAGAAGCATCCGCCCTTCGAGACGGATGCCTGCACCTCCTGCCATCGGCCCCACAGCGGGAAGGAGCAGGGGCTCCTGGTGAGCGACCAGGCCGCCCTCTGCGCCACCTGCCATGGCGAGCTGGCGGAAGGGGCGGCGAAGGCCACCCTGCACGCCCCGGCATCCCGGGGCGAGTGCGTGGCCTGCCACGACCCCCACGCGATCGAGAAGGGCGGAAACCTCCTGCGCACCGTCGGTGTGGATCTCTGCTTCACCTGCCACTCCTCGCTCCAGGAGTCGCTGGCCAGCGGCGTGGTCCACGCCCCGGTCAAGAACGGGGACTGCGCGACCTGTCACGACGCCCATCGGACCCGTACCCCCGACGGCCGCGTGGCCCTGGCGACTCCCTGCACGACCTGCCATGACGCCGCCGACCGGGAGTTCAGGAAGACCCACGAGAACTTCGAGGTCGAGGAGGCCGATTGCCTCTCCTGCCACGACCCGCATCGCGGCGCGCAGAAGGGGCTCCTCCGGGCGAAGCGCCACGAGCCCTTCGGCCCGGGCTCCTGCGACACCTGCCACAAGCCCCCCTCGCCGGGCTCCAAGGCGCAGCTGACCGCTCCGGAGGCCGAGCTCTGCGCGAACTGCCACGGCGGGATCGAGGCGCCCAAGCCGCCCATGTCCCTGCACGCGCCGGTCGAGATGGGGGATTGCTCGGGGTGTCACGACCCCCATGCCGCGTCCGGCGACAAGCTCCTCCCGGAGTCCGCGGTGCATCTCTGCGCGCGCTGCCACGGGGAACTCCCCGAGGCGCTGCGGGCCGCCGACCCCGAACTCGTCCACTCGCCGGTGCGGGCGGGGGAATGCCGGACCTGCCACGGCGGACATGAGGGCTTTGCGCCGGGCTTGCTGAACAAGCCGGGCGAGCAGCTCTGCGGGGATTGCCATGGCGATGTGCTGCAGCAGACCCGGGAGAGGGTCAAGCACGCCCCGGTCGCCGACCCGGGATGCCGGCAGTGCCACGACCCGCACCTGGGCAAGGTCGAGGGGCTGCTGGCCAAGCCCAGCCGGGACCTTTGCGTGGATTGCCACGATCCCCGCACACCGGGGTTCCTGGCCCAGCATCGGGGTTTCCGGGCCGACGGCGCCAAGTGCACCAGTTGCCACGATCCCCATGGCTCCAAGGAGGCGGGGCTCATGCTGGCCTTCTCGCACAAGCCCTATGCGGACAAGGACTGCATGGCCTGCCACGCCGGTCAGGAGGGACTCAAGGCCGAGGGCATGGCCCTGTGCGTGACCTGTCACGGGGGCCACGCGAAGGACGCCGAGAAACCGGTGACCCACGCCGCCGTGACCACGGGCGAGGGCTGCCTCAACTGCCACTCCCCCCACGCCGGCCGCACCCGCGAGATGCTGGTGCGCAACGACACCGCCAAGACCTGCCAGACCTGCCACGACCGGAAGATGTTCGCGGGCAAGTTCCAGCACCCCGATATCGGGGGCTGCGCCACCTGCCACGACGCCCAC
This sequence comes from uncultured bacterium, assembly GCA_964633885.1. Taxonomy (GTDB): domain Bacteria; phylum Eisenbacteria; class RBG-16-71-46; order JABDJR01; family JABDJR01; genus CAVXKA01. The sequence goes on from CAZWKH010000011.1 coordinate 14,401, forward strand.
GGGAGCGAGCACGCGGGGATTCTCGTCGAGCCGCAGCAGAAGCTGTGCGGGCAGTGCCACGATGTCTCGGAGTCGCATTTCCATCCCTACACGGGACCGCAGAAGGATCCGCGCACGGGCCGGGATCTCACCTGCACTTCCTGCCACGACCCGCATGCCGCGGAAATCGACGCCCTGCTGACCCACGACAAGACGCGGGCGCTCTGCGTGCAGTGCCATCGAGGCGACAACCAGGAGGTCCGCACCCGGGGTGGAAAATAGAGGCGCGGCTCAGGGCTCGACGACGACCTTTCCCTGGCCGGGGTCAATCCGCAGGGATCCGCGGCCCTCGTAGATCGCGGCCAGGTCCTCGCCGACCACTTCGCGGCGCCATCCTGCATGGAGGTGGGGGGGTGCCCCCTGGCGCCGGTCGGCGAGCCAGTTGACCAGCTCGAGGACGTCCTTCTGATTGCCCAGGTAAGAGGGAGCGATGCGGATCTCCCTCGCGCGCAACCGGAGAGCCACCGTGAGCAGATCGGCGGCGAGGGACGCGTCGGGATCTTCGCGCGGGGGCTTGGGCGGGGAAGGAAGCTGCGCCTCGGGAAGTGCGAGGCCTCGGGACACCGCGGCCACGATGCCCTCGCCGCCGCGCTCGATCTCCTTGGGGTGCAGCCTGCGCAGCGGCGCGAGGTCCGCCACCCGCTGCGGGCGCCGGCCCGCCAGCTCCACCAGGACATCGTCCGGCACCACGCGCTGGCGCGGGAGATCGCGCCGGCGGGCCTCCTCTTCCCGCCAGGCCACCAGCTCCCGCAGTACGCCCAGGCCCCGCCGGTCCAGCGACCGCCAGCGGGAGACCTTCATGTAGAGCCGGTCGGGATCCTGCCGGTACAGCTCGGGGTCCGAGTAGAAGCCGGTTTCCTCGCGGAACCAGGTCTCCCGTTTCAGTTCGCGCAGATCCGCGTCGAGGGCATCGCGGACCTGGAGGAGATGACGCACATCGTTGAGCGCGTACTCGAGCTGCGCCGCGGAGAGAGGGCGCCGCCCCCAGTCGGTCACCCGCTCATGCTTGGCCACCCGCACCCCGAGGAGCCGCTGCACCAGCACGGCGTAGCCCACCTGCTCGCCCAACCCGACCAGCGCCGCGGCGATCTGGGTGTCGTAGATGGCGGCCGGGGGCCTTCCGGTCTTCAGGTAGAAGATCTCCGCATCCTGCCGCCCCGCGTGGGTGACCTTCTCGATGGCCGGGTCGGCAATGAGCTCGTAGAGCGGGGCGAGGTCGTCCAGGGCCAGCGGGTCCACCGCGGCCACCAGGCCGGGCACGGCCACCTGCAGGAGCTGGAGCCTGGGCCAGTAGGAGCGCTCGCGCTCGAATTCCATGTCGAGGGCGAAGACGCCGTGGCGGCGCAGGGTGGCGGCCAGCTCGGCCAGATCCCGGGGGCTCGTGACGATCATGGGCAGGGGGTCCTCCTCGCGGGTGGCCTCCGCCTCCCGCACCAGACGCGCATCCTCTGGGATGATGATGCCAGCCGCGAGGGATTCCGTCACCCCGTCGAGGCGCGAGCCCCCGCGCCTGTCGCGGCCCGGACCCCATGGGATACACTTACAGGTCGATCTTCGCCCGCCGGCGATCGCCATACCGCCTCCGGCCCGGCCCATCACGCGCCGCGGCCCCGGGAGACACCGTGAACCCTTCACATGCCGCGACCCCTGCCGCGGGTCCCGCGCCCCTCGCGCTCACCGCCGCCGCGGAGGAGGCGATCCGCCTCAAGCTGGCCGAGCTCGACGCGGAGGGCCCCTTCGCCTTCTTCGTGGTCACCCAGCCCTCCAGGCTGGGCTACAACATCGGTGTGGGCTTTGAGCGCCGGGGGGGAGAACGCCCGTTGCGGGAGGAATACGCGGTGCCCCTCCAGGTGGACGACGAGGACCTGTCGCGGCTGCGCGGCACCACCATCGACTACCGGGACGAGCGCTTCGTGACCTTCACCGATGTCTCGGTGCACCTCACCGAGACCCCCAATCCCGACTCCAGGAAGTTCATCCTGAACCGGGAGCTGGTCGTCGAGGGGAGCGCCACCTTTGCGCCGCCGGGGCGGGAAGAGGATCCGTTGCTGGCCCGCTACCTCCTGGAGGTGCCCGGCGTGAAGGCCCTCTTCTTCATCCGCAACTTCTGCACCGTGACCAAGGTCCCCGGCGCCGAATGGCCCGAGCTGCAGACGGAGATCGGGCGCCGGCTTCAGGGCTATTTTGCCCATGGGGGGGGAGCGATGACGCCCCCGCCGCGGAACCTCGGTGAGATGGGGGATGTGGAGCGGCGGATCTTCGAGGTGCTCGAGGAGGTGGTGCGGCCCGCGGTGCAGCGCGACGGCGGCGACATCGCCTTCGCGGGGTTCGAGAACGGCGTGGTGCAGCTCTACATGCTGGGGAGCTGCTCGGGATGCCCCTCCGCCCTGGCCACCCTCAAGATGGGAGTGGAGACGCTGCTCAAGGACATGGTCCCCGAGGTCACCGAGGTGGTGGCGATAGGGTGATCGTGACCGGCGCCCCGCGCCCGGCGCGGCGCCTGGTCGAAGGCGCCGGCCACGGCGGCGGATCGGCTGCGGAGACTTCTACCAGCCCCGCTGCCGGCGCAGCAGGTGGATCTGGCCCAGGTGGTGCTCCCCATGGTCCGCGTAGTAGCGCAGAAGCCCCTCGAGGGTGACTTCCCCCGACTCCGGATGGTGCGCGCTCTGCGTCCAGCCCTCCTCCGGCACCGCCTCGAGCAGGTCCGCCCACCGCGCGTGGAGTCCGCGCAGGACGGCCAGCGACGCCTCCGGATCGGAGCGCGCGGCGTCGGCGGTGACCGCCCATGCGTCCTGGTCGTAGGGCTTGAGGGTGGGATGGTCCTCGGTGAGGATGAGCTTCGTCCGGATGAACGCGTTCATATGGGCGTCCGCCAGGTGGTGCAGCACCTGCCGCAGGGTCCACTTTCCGGGCCCGTACGGAGTGTCGAGCTGAACCGGATCGAGCCCGCGCATCGCCTCCCGGGTGAGGGCCGGGAGCTGGCGGATGCGCTGGATCCAGGCGGCGCGTTCGGTCGAGGTGGACATGATCTCGCTCACTTTCCCCGGGCCGCGTCCTCGTAGAGGATTCCGACGAAGACATCCGGCGTCATGAACCCGTTGCCCCAGGCTGCGTCGGACTCGGCAGAGGGCCTGGCGGCCAGGACCTCCTCCCTGCTCCTGCCCTGCGCGACCATCTCGCGCACGCGGCCGTAGATGCCGGCCAGGAGCTCCCGGTAGGCCCGCAGCTCCCG
>CAZWKH010000012.1:0-3301 GCA_964633885.1 uncultured bacterium
CTGCGCGACGGCATCCCGCGCATCTTCCAGAGCGACATCTATGTCAAGCGCCGGCGCGCGCGGGTCAAACGCTACTCCGTCCGGATGGACGAACTGGCGGAGCCGGTGCGCAGCAAGGCCGCACAGGCCGGCCTCGTACTGGTGCAGATCGAGATGGGCGAGCATGCCGAGGCCGAGCTTCTCCCCCTCGTGGACAACGAGCCCGTGGCCTTCGAGGATCTCGAGGCCAAGGTGGATGTGGACGAGTTCCCCGCCGAGGAGCTCGCGCGCCTCCTCGAGGCCCGCGAGGCCCTCGATCCCCTCCTGCGCTCCTTCAGCGAGAGCGCGCGGCGCATCGTCCAGGAGGCGGAGACGGATCTCGCCGCCCTCGACCAGGAGCTGGCGCGGCCCTTCCTCAACCTCGTGCTGAGCGGCGTGTACCAGGATCACCAGGATGTGGCGGGGGTGGTCGACTACCTCCGCGAGGTGGAGGCCTTCCTGGAGGCGCGAGTGGGTCTCTTCCGCTCGGAAGAGGAGGAGAACGGGGACGGCGAAGAGGAAGCCGAAGACGAGGAGACCGAGGCCTCGTTCCGCAAACTCCAGGTGAACCTCATCCTGGACAACACGGGCCGTGTGGAGAGGCCCATCGTCGTCGAGAACAATCCGACGGTGTCCAACCTGCGCGGCACCGTGGACCGCGAGGTGCGCTCCAACGGGATGGTCGTCGCCGACTTCACCCACATCAAGTCCGGCTCCATGATCCAGTCCCATGGGGGCTTCCTGGTCCTGCACGTGGAGGATCTGGACGGCGAGGGCCGCGCCTGGAGCGTCATCAAGCGCACGCTCCGAACCGGCCAGGTGCAGATCGAGGCCGAGGACGCCGCCGCCGCGTCCATGCCTCGCGCCCTGCGCCCGGAAGCGGTGCCGGTGGACCTCAAGGTCATCCTCATCGGCACCATCGACCTTTACACGGACCTCCTGAGTCTCGATGCGGACTTCCCCAAGCTCTTCAAGGTGAAGGCGGAGTTCGACACCGAGATGGAACTGGGCCCCCAGGCGATCACCGAGTACGCCTGCATGGTCCGGGGCATCTGCGACCAGGACACCCTGCCTCCCTACACCGCGGAGGGGGTGGCGGCGGTGATCGAGCATGGGGTGCGCCTCGCCGGACACCGCAGCCGGATCACGACCCGCTTCACGCACCTGAGCGATCTCGTCCGCGAGGCGGCCTTCTGGGCCGGCCGCAGGCATCCGGGGCCCATCGGGGCCGAGGATGTGCATCGCGCCCTGGACGAGCGCCGGACCCGCGTGAACCTCATCGAGGAGAAGACGCAGCGCCTCATCCGTGAGGGCGTCATCCTGATCGATACCGAGGGTTCGGCGGTCGGACAGGTAAACGGTCTCGCGGTGCTGGATGTGGGCGACCATCGCTTCGGGCGGCCCACCCGCATCACGGCGAGCGTCGCCGCCGGACACAGCGGCGTGGCGAACATCGAGCGCATGGCCCGCCTCTCCGGCAGCCACCACGACAAGGGCATCCTCATCCTCACGGGCTACCTCGCCCATCAGTTCGCTTCGCGGCGTCCGTTGACCCTGGCCGCCGGCCTGACCCTCGAGCAGTCCTACGACGAGGTGGACGGCGACAGCGCCTCCACCGCCGAGATCTTCGCCCTGCTCTCCGCGCTGGCGGGGGTGCCGGTCCGCCAGGATCTGGCGGTGACGGGCTCCATGAACCAGAAGGGACAGGTGCAGGCGGTAGGCGGCGTGAACGAGAAGATCGAGGGCTTCTTCGATCTCTGCGCCGCCCGCGGCCTGACCGGCAGCCAGGGGGTGCTCATCCCGGCCCCCAATCTCCCCCACCTCATGCTCCGCCCGGGAGTGGTGCGGGCGGTGCGGGAGGGCCGCTTCCACATCTACGCCGTGCACCATGTGGAGGAGGGCGTGGAACTGGTCACCGGGCTCCCCGCCGGACGCAGGGACGAGAACGGCGTCTTTCCGGAGGGGACGCTCTTCCGCCGCGTGGACGAGCGCCTCGGGGAGTTGGCCGAGATCACCCGCAACTTTGTTCCCTGGCACACGCCGGGGGCCTGAGCCGCCCTACCAGGCCTCCGCCTCGGCGAGCACCTGCAGGGCTACCGGATGCCGGGGCATGTACTTCAACGCGAGACCGGCGAAGTAGGCGGCCTCCTCGGCGTCCCCGCGCTTGAGGTAGTAGCGCGCCATGCCGACCATCGACTCCACGCTCTTCAGGTCCAGGCGCCGCGCCTTGGTGAAGAGATCGAAGGCCTCGCGATCGCGGTCCTCCAGCAGGTAGGCCTGGCCGCGCAGCGCCTCGACATCCGCATCCAGCGGGAGAACCGTCACCGCGAACTCGAGGGCCCGCGCAGCGTTCTCCGCGTCGCCCCGCGCCAATTCCAGCCGGGCCAGCTCGAGAGCGGCTCCCCCCGCGGCGTCGTCCTGCGCGATCCACCGCCGGTAGTCCGCCACCGCGGCGGCCGTGTCTTGGGCTGCGAGGTAGAGCCGGGCCCGCGCTTCGAGCGCCGCGTTGGCCAGGGGATAGACCGCGATCGCCCGGCTGTAGCGCTCCAGCGCCGCAGCCGTGTCCCCCGCCGCCGCGTCCATCCCCGCAAGGGCCATGTACGCCGGGATGTCGCGGCTCCCCAGGGCCAGGGCCTCCTCGAGCCATGTCCTTGCGCTGTCCGGTTGCTCCCCCGCCAGGGCGACGAGCCCCAGCAGGGCATGGGCCCTGGGATTGCGCGGCTCCAGGGCCAGCAGCCTTCGGGCCGCGGTCGCCGCGCCCTCGGGGTGGCCGCTCTGCAGTCGCGCCATGGCGAGCTGCTCCAGGAGCCCCGGGTCCTCCGCCCTCAGCAGGGCTCTCGCCTCGAGGCGCTCCACCCGTTCCTTGCCCGCAGCCGGCCACACCGGCAGGGCCGCGGCCTGGGCACGCACCACCTCCATGGCGTGGCGGGCGAAGTCCTCGTAGCTCTCCCCCGTCGCGTCGGGGAGGGCTTCGGCGAGGCTCTTCCCCTCGCCGAAGGCGCGCAGGAGCGCGGGGATCACCTTCCACCCCCTGCGCTCCACCAGGTCGTCGATGATGAGCCCCGACTCGTGATAGGCCAGGAGCCGCTGATCGAAGTCGCGGGGACGGGTGAAGGCCAGGGTGAGCGAGTCCACGGGAACGAGCTCGCCGTCCACATGGGCGGCGACGAGGTTCTGGTCCCAGAGGAGACCCCGCGGAAACTCTTCGAGATGCACGCTCAGCCCCTCGGTGAACCAGAAGGGCACCTTCTTGTCGGTCATGCCCAGGGCGAGGACGTGACCG
>CAZWKH010000012.1:3311-17631 GCA_964633885.1 uncultured bacterium
ATCTGCTCCCAGTTGTTCGAGCCGGAGAGGGTGCGCGGGGAATCCATGGCCACCACATGGCCGAAGCAGACCGCGGGGATTCCTCCCAGCCACGGGAAGCCGGTCACCCGCGCGCTGAACCACTCGTGGTCCGGGAAGACCTCCACCACCGTGGGCCTGGGCGGGCTCCACCCATGCAGGGCCACCAGCTCCTCGTGGATGCGGTTCAACCGTTCGGTGAGGAGAGGGACGAGAAGCGTGTCCTCCCCCGCTTCCATGCGCAGCACGAAGCGCTCGCCCGGAAAGGTCGCGAAGCCGTCCATCTTGTCGAGCAGCTCGAGCTGGTTGAAGGCGCGGATGTTGTACGCATCCCCCTCGAATCCCCGCTCCAGATAATCCCGGGCCTCCTCCTCGCGCCCTTCGCGCATGGCCAGGAGTCCCAGGCCGGTCAGGGCGCCGCCATGCTCCGGGTCCTTCGCCAGCACCCGCCGGTACAGGGCGACGGCCTCGTCGTTGCGCCGCGAGAGCTCCAGGAGATGCGCCAGGTCGAGGTGGACCTCCAGGTACTCCGGATCCTGGTGCAGCAGGCGGTCCACCTCCCGGTGGTACCCCGAGGAATCCGCGGCGAGGTAACAGGCCGCCGCCGCGGCAGCGCGGGCCTCCCGGTCGGCGGGGTTGCGTTCCAGGACCGGCCGCAGGAGCGCGAGCGCATCTTCCGGCCGTTCGCTCATCATGGCGACGCGGGCCAGCACCACGGTGGCCCCGGGATCGGCCGGGCGGATCTCCAGCACCCCCCGCGCCGCTCTCTCCGCCCGCGCCAGGTCCGTTCCCATCGAGGCGAGCCGGGCCGCGGCCAGGAGCACATCCGGATGGTGCGGGGCGAGCCTGCCGAGGGCCTGCAGCTCCCCCGAGGCAAGTTCTGACTGGGACTTCTGGCGGAAGAGATGCATGAGCCGGATGCGGGCATCCACATGACCGGCGCTGTCGGTGTAGGCTAGCTCGTACATGCGCGCCGCGCCCTGGAAGTCGCCCCGGGCCGCGGCGGCGTCGCCCGCGGCCACCTTGTCGCGCGGCGAAATCGCCCGCGATGCCTCGTAGCCTTTCACGATCGCGGAGGCGATCCGTCCGGCCTCCTCACGGCGCCCGATCACCTCCAGGAGCCGCGCCCGCTCCATGGCCGCCGGAAGGGACCGGGGGGCGACGGCCTCGAGGGTCTCCGCTCCCTTCGCCGGCTCGCCGCGGGCCTCCAGGGATCGCGCCTTGAGGATTACCGCCGTGTCCCACCCCGGCCATCTGGCCAGCGCCCGGTCCGTTTCGGTCTCGAGGCGGTTGAACTGCGCGGTGGCGGCCAGGCAGCGCAGGAATCCCTCCATGTGGGTCACCGCATCCGGCGCCGCCTCATCCCGGGCCAGAGCTTCCCAGGCGGCGAGGGCATCGCGCCAGCGGCCCTCGAACTCGGCGTTGCGCGCGTCCTCGACCGCAGCCGCAGGCGCGGCCAGGGGCTCCTCCCAGACCGCCATGAGGCAGCAGGGCATGATGAGCAGGGCCGCGACGAGCAAGCGGCGCAACGCAGGCGGCTGGGCGACGGATGGCAGGAAAATCAACGGGCCTCCAGGGTCCAGGACGATCGATCAGGGCGTCTCGGCAGGGAACAGGTTTCCCCGGCCCAGGATCCAGCGTGGATCCCAGCGCCGCTTGAGATCGCACATCTCGCGGATGCGGGACTCGGGATACTGCAGGGCCAGCAGCTCGCGCTTGAGCTTGCCCAGGCCATGCTCCCCCGCGACTCCGCCCCCCAGAGCCACCGCTCCGCGGCACATCTCCAAGAGTAGCGCATGGGCTCGCGCGCGCTCACCGGCGTCGTGCGGGAGGAAGTTGACATGGGGATGGCCGTTGCCGATGTGGCCGAACAGCACGACCTCCAGCCCCTCGGCTTCGATCCGCCGCCGCCAACCCTCCAGAAAACCAGGGATCTCGCGGTAGGGTACCCACCAGTCGCTTCCGACCTTCCCTCCCCCGCCGGCCCGGTACTCCCTGACCCGCTCGTTCAGAGTGGCCGGGATGCGATGGCGGAAGGCGCGGAGCCGTTCGCGGCCCGCGGCATCGTCCATCACCATCACCGCGTCGGCGAGGCCGGGCGCGCCCGCTTCCGCGAGCACCCCCTCGATCACGGCGAGCCATGCCTCCAGGCGGCGATCCCGGTCCGCCTCGTCGAGGATTTCCTGCTTGAACGCGATGGCGGCGCCGGTGGCCGCCGGCCAGGAGATACCCTCCGGGTTGCCGCGGGCCAGCTCGAGGGCTCCACGGTCGAAGAGCTCCAGGGCCCTGGGGGTGAGGCGCCGGTCTTCGCGGGCCGCCACCACGAAGCTCAGGGCGGCGGCGAGGGACGGGAAGAAGGCGAGGCCTGCGAAGAGCCCCGCGGGGCGCGGGGTGAGATCCACGGTCACCCGGGTGATCGCCGCCAGGGTCCCCTCGCTGCCGATGATCAGGTCGATCTCCTGCTCGGCCGGGTAGTAGCCGGCGGTGGCCTTCTCCTCCGGGGGGCGGCTTTCCGCGGGGCGGCGCAGCACCCGCCTCGCGCCGTCGGCCGTAACGACATGCAGCTCCCGGATCCATCGTCTGGTCGGCCCGTAGAGAAGCGTGTCCTCGCCCGTCGCGTTGGTGGCCACGGTCGCGCCGAGCTGCGCCTCGTCCCGGCTGGTGGGGTCGGGAGGATATAGCCAGCCTTCCGCTTCGAGAGCACGCTGGAACGCTCACAGGTAGATTCCCGGTTCCGCCACGGCCACCATCCCGCCGGTCTCCGGATCGCGGCCCAGATCCAGAATGCGATCCATGTTTTCCAGCGCCACCACCAGGCCTTCTTCGGCCGCGCTGGCGCCGGTGAGGCTGGTGCGTCCTCCGGCAAAGGTGACCGGGAGCTCCTCGGCATGGGCATGGGCGAGGATCTCCGCCACCTCCGCCTCGCCGTGGGGCCGCGCCAGAGCGTCGGGATGTCCCTCCATCACCACATCGCCGCGATAAGCGTCGAAGCCCGGGGCGTCGGGACCCAGAGCGAGCCCGCGCTCCACCAGGGCGTCCACGGCGCGCCGGTCCCAGCCCCGGGTCATCGTGTCCCGCCGCCCCCGGGCGGGCGCACCAGAGCCTCGATGCGCCGGTCCCACCGCTTCAGCTGGTTCAGCTCGGTCAGGCGGAAGGAGTCGACGGCGGCCGATCCGTCCCGCCCGGCGTGAAAGGCAACCTGGGCAACGGTGCGCGAGCGAGGACCCGGCTCCACCCACAGGACGCTCTCCCAGCGCCCGGCGGTCCTGGTCTCCCCGGGGTCATGGCCGACCACCACCACATCCGGGCGGGGCAGGTCGGCCAGCAGCGCCGCCACGGAGACAGCGTCCGCATGGGCCAGGAGAATGACCGGAAGACCCTCGGCGCGGGCCCCCTCGAGGATGGGCCGCAACGCCTGCGCGGGGTCGATCGCCAGCAGGCTGTCCGCCGGGCATTCCAGCGCCTGGGGCCATTCGTAGTAGAGCAGCGGATCGACATAGGCGGTGACCACCACCCGGCAGCCGTCCCGCTCGATCACGCGCAGAGGCGGGATGGACCCAGCCGGCGCGCCCCCCAGCTTCAGGTTGGCGCAGACCAGGGGGAGCCGCGACGCGGCCTCGGCGAGGAACTCCGGCCCGCGCAGCAGCTCCGCCTCACCCGGCGCGATCGCGTCGTAGCCCATGGCCTCCAGGGCATCGAGGATCGTGGCGCTCGAAGAGACCCCGGCGGTGTCGCCGGGAAGGGGGGTGAAGTCCCCTGCGTCGGCCCCCACCACGAAGCGGTTGCCCAGCCGCACTCCGCGCAGGAGGCCCGCACGCAGGGCGAGGCTCCCCGCCTCGAGCCCCGGGCAGTGGCAGGGCATGAGCTCGCCGCGATGGTCCGCGTTGGCGAGGAGCAGGATGCGGCACCCCGTGGAATCGGCGGCCGCCGCGGGGGGGCAGGGCGCGACCAGGAGGAACAGGGCCAAGGCGAGGGCGGGGACCGCCCCGGGCCGGAGGGGGCTCATCCTGCCTAGCGGTAGACGATGCGCTCGATCTCCTGGCGGACGTCGTCCGGCTCGCGCCCGCGCGCGAGCGCGACCTCGCGGCTCAGGATCCGCAGCGCGGTGGTGAGAATCTTGCGCTCCTCGTAGGAGAGGGACTTCTTCAGCGAGAGCCGGCCCAGATCCCGCACCGCCTCTGCCAGCGAGGTGGGGTCCCCCTGCCCGAGCCGCTTGCGGTAGTCCACCACCCGCTTGGCCGAACGGCGCTTGGCGTCGAAGGTCGCCCGCCCCTTGAGGACCTTGAAGATGCCGTCGATCTCCCGCCGTCCGATGGGACGCCGCAGGCCCGAACGCTCCACCTGATCCACGGGGATGGTGAGTCGCATCCCCTGATAGGAGAAGCTGATCTCCACACAGGGCACGGTGTGGGTGGTGAGCCGCCGCTCCAGGATCCGCTCGATCTGACCCAGGCCGTATTTGGGGTGCACCACGAACTGACCTTCCCGGTAGGGCAGGGCGGCCAGAGCCTCCTCCACCGACTGACGGGGGGGCAGAACCTCCACGGGGGCCGGATGCGCCGGAGACTTCCCCCGGATGGGGGCAGCAGCAGCCGGCTTGGCGGCATGCTTCTCGCGGGCAGGCCCCGCCGAGGCTGCCGGGGCTGGCCGCGGCGCGACCTTCCCCCCCTGGCGGGGCTTCGCGGAGACCTTGGAGGTCTTCGTGGAAGTCTTTTTCTTGCTTGAAGTTGTGATCTTGGGCAAAGACCGGCTCCCCTGCTCGACGGGTCATGGGACCGAGGGGCGACGCCGGACCTGCTGGGGGTCCAAGTCCGGTCCCGTTCCAAATCGGTCCAAGGCTACACAAAAGGGGAGCTTCTGTCGAGTACTTCAGGAGCCCGGAGGGGCGGGAAAGGCGAGAATCGAGAGCTGGCGGGCCAGCTCCCCTGCCACCTTCCGGAAGGCCCCGGTCTGGGGGGAGTCGGGGTACCCGACCACGAGGGGGACCCCCCGGTCGCCCCCCTCCCGGATGGCGAGGTCGATGGGGATCTCTCCCAGGAAGGGCACCTCGAAGGTCCTGGCCGCCGCCGCGCCCCCCCCGTGGTGAAAGATCTCGTGGCGCGCCTGGCAGCTCGGGCATATGAAATAGGCCATGTTCTCCACGATCCCCAGCACCGGAACATTGACCGTCTCGAACATCCGGATCCCGCGGCGCACATCCTCCAGGGCCACGTCCTGGGGGGTGGTCACGATGACCGCTCCCGCCAGCGGCGCGACCTGGGTCAGGGTGAGCTGCGCGTCCCCTGTTCCGGGGGGAAGGTCTACCACCAGGTAGTCGAGCTCGCCCCAATCCACATCGGAGAGAAACTGGGTCACCAGCTTCCCCACCAGGGGACCCCGCCAGATGACGGGGGTGTCCTCCCCCGCGATGAAGCCGACGGACATCATGCGCAGGCCGAACCGCTCCAGCGGCTGGAGCTTGCCGCCTCGGACCGCCGGCCGCGCGGTGCGCAGGCCCATCATGATCGGGATGGACGGGCCGTAGATGTCCGCGTCCAGGAGCCCCACCGAGGCTCCGGTCTCCGCCAGGGCCACGGCGAGATTGACGGCCACCGTGGACTTCCCCACCCCTCCCTTTCCGCTGGCCACCGCGATGGTGTGCCGTACCCCGGGCAGGAGCTCCGCGGCGAGGGCCGCCGGCGACTGGATGACCCGGGAGGTCATCCGCACCTCGACTCCCGTCACCCCCGGGAGAGCCGCGATGCGCTCCCGCGCCGCCCTCTCCATCTCGCCCTTCACCGGGCAGGCAGGGGTGGTCAGCTCGATCGTCACCGCCACCCGCCCCTCCTCGATGCGGACCTCCTTGACGAAGCCCAGGCTCACGATGTCGCGATGGAGGTCGGGGTCGATGATGCCCTGAAGGGCGGTGAGGACTGCGCTGCGGTCTGGGGCCGGGGCGTTCATGGGGACTCCTTCCACCAAGGATTGGGTCACGAAGCGCAAAATCATCCCCCGCCGCGGCGTTCCTTGGCAAGCCGGACCGGGGGGGGCTGCCCGGGGCGCTTCCAAGCAGAAACGCCGTCCCGCGGCTTGTGAGCGCCCAGCCGCTTGTCGTACACTCATATGCGTCAATTGTCGGTCCCGGTGACTCGACTTGTCGCCGGTCCCGGTCCCACGATGCGATTGTGACTCCGCAGAACACTCTTGTCCGCACCCGCGCCTTCGGCGCCGGCTTTCCGGGGAGCCCTCCTTGCGGCTTCGGGGACGGATCCTGGAGGTCGTATGGAACGCCCCGCTGAAGTCGGTCTCTTCATCGACTTCGAGAACATCCGCTACAGCGTCCTCAATACTTACCATCGGGAACTCTGCGGCTCCATGCTCATAGATGTGGCCCGCCGCTACGGGCTGGTCACACTTGCCCGTGCCTACGCCGATTTCAGCGACCACCCCGAACGGGTCCAGCGGGACCTCCAGGTCTCCGGCATCACCGCGGTGAGCGTCACCTCCCTCCAGGTGGGCGACCGGCCCAAGACCGGCGCGGACATGGAGATGCTCATCGAGATGTTCGAGTCGCTCCTGGACCGGCCGTTCCTTTCCACCTACATCCTCATGACCGGCGACAGGCGCTTCATCCGGATGGCCACCATGATCCGCAACCGCTACGGCAAGCAGGTCGTGATCGGAGGTGTGCGGGGCTCGGTCAGCAACGACCTCATCGAGGCCGCGGGGGGCAACTTCGAGCCCCTGGAGTTCGAGCCGGTGGCGGACGACGAACGCCGCGACGCGTTCATCCGCTTCGTGGACCGCCTCGAGCGCTCCAAGCCCTTCATCACCTTCAAGTATGTCGCTGCGGCCATGACCACCTCCACCGAGTTTCCCGGCCTGGCCGAGGACGAGGCCCGGGAGTTCGTGGCCCAGGCCATCCAGGACTGCCTGCTCGTCAAGCATCAGCGCTCCGACGGGTACCGCGTGCTCCACTTGAACCGCGAGTCGGACGAGGTGGAATCCGCTCTCAGCGGACGCGGGCCCAGGGACGCCCGCGGCGAGGGCGAGGACGGCTACGACGAGGAGTTCGAGGAGTACGACGAGGAGTACGAGGACGACGAGGAGTACGAGGACGAGGAGGACGAGGACGAGGACGAAGCCCTTCTCGAGGAGGACCCCGACCACGCCGTCCCGGACGCCGAGCGTGCCGCGGCGCCGGGCGTGGGCGGAAGCGGGGAATGAGCAGCTTCCCCGGCTACGACTACTATCTTCTCGACGACCTCCTTACCACCGAGGAAAGGATGGCCCGCCAGGCGGTGCGGGAGTTCGTCGACGCCGAGGTGCTCCCCATCATCGAGGAGCACAACGAGCGGGGCTCCTTCCCCCTGCACCTGGTCCCCAAGCTTGCCGGGCTGGGCGTGCTCGGCATGACACTGCCCGCCGAGTACGGCTGCGCGGGCATGAGCAATGTCGCCTACGGGCTGGTCATGCAGGAGCTGGAGCGCGGCGACAGCGGCATCCGCTCCTTTGCTTCCGTGCAGGGCGGGCTCGTGATGTATCCCATCCACGCCTTCGGAACGGAGGAGCACCGGCGAAGCTATCTGCCCCGGCTGGCGGCGGGGGAATGGATCGGCGCCTTCGGTCTCACGGAGCCCGACTACGGCTCCAACCCCGGCGGCATGGTGACCCGCGCCCGGCGCGAGGGAAGTACCTGGGTCCTGAACGGCGCCAAGATGTGGATCACGAACGGTTCCATCGCCGATGTCTCGGTGGTGTGGGCCAAGGACGAGGACGGGCTCATCCGCGGGTTCCTGGTGGAGAAGGATCGCGAGGGGTTCAGCGCCCCCGAGATGAAGCACAAGATGAGCCTGCGGGCATCGGTGACCAGCGAGCTGGTGCTCCAGGATGTGCGCATCCCCGACGCGAACCGGCTGCCCGGCGCGGAGGGCCTCAAGGCCCCTCTCGCCTGCCTCACTCAGGCCCGCTACGGCATCGCCTGGGGAGCGATCGGCGCCGCCATGGCCTGCTTCCACGCGGCCGTGGAATACTCCCGCACCCGGATCCAGTTCGGGCGGCCCATCGGCGCCTTCCAGCTCACCCAGGCCAAGCTCGCGGACATGTTCACCGAGATCACCAAGGCCCAGACGCTCTGCCTGCGGCTCGGACAGCTCAAAGAGGAAGGGAAGCTCACCTTCGGCCAGGTCTCCATGGCCAAGCGCAACAATGTCGCGATGGCGCTGGACATCGCCCGCTCCGCGCGTGAGATTCTGGGGGCCAACGGCATCACGACCGAGTACCCCATCATGCGCCACATGATGAACCTGGAGTCCGTGAAGACCTATGAGGGGACCCACGACATCCACACGCTCATCCTGGGCCAGGAGATCACCGGGATCCCCGCCTTCGCCTGATCGCGCCCCCGCCGTGAGCGCCGTGCCCCAGGCTCCGGTCTCCCCGCGCGAGGCGGGGACCGTTCTCCTCGCCGCCGCGGCGATACGGATCGCATACATCCTCTTCTTCGCGCAGAGCCCCTTCTTTGCCGCCCCCATCCTCGACTCCGCGTTCCACGACGCCATGGCCCGGTCCATCGCCGAGGGGAACCTCTCCGCGGGCGCGCCCTACTTCCGCCCTCCGCTCTTTCCCTGGGCCCTGGGGGCGCTCTACGCCGTGGTCGGCGCGGGCCCCTGGCCCGGGCGAGCGCTCAACGCCGGGCTCGGGGTGGCCACGGCCCTTGCGGTGCTGGCCCTGGGCGCGCGTCTCGGGCTCTCGCGTCCCCTGCGCCTGGGGGCCGCAGTCGCCGCGGCGGCGGCGGCGCCCGGGGTCTTCTTCGAAGGCGAGCTCCTCGGGGAGCCTCTCGCCACCGCCCTCGGCGCATGGGGGCTCGTCGCGCTCCTGGGTGCGGTGGACCCCGCGGGGCGCGGCCGCTATCGTGGCTGGATCTGGATGAGCCTTCTCTGGAGCCTCGCCGCCCTGGGCCGCGGTCCCCTGGCGGTACTGGTCGCTGTCGGCCTCCTCTACGCCGCGCGAACCCGGGGACAGAGGGTACGGCGCGTGGTTCTGGTCGCCGCCCTGGCCGCCGCCGTCTGGAGCGTCCCCGCCGCGATACAGGCCGCCCACGGCGGTGGCTTCCGCTTTCCCGCGAGCCAGGCCGGCATCAACCTCTATGTCGGGAACTACCCTGGCGCCGATGGACGCAGCGTTCGCGTCCCCGGACTTCCGGAGGGAAGCGGCTGGCAGGACTTCGCCGAGGCCTCGGTGCGGCTCGCGCAGGATCGCTCCGGACGCGCCCTGGATGCGGCCGGCGCATCGGACTACTGGACGCGCGAGGCTCTCCGTTTCTGGGTTGCGCACCCCGGCGAGGCGATGCTGCTCACGCTGCGCAAGGCGCTCTTCCTCATCCACGGGTTCGAGATCCCCAACAACCGTTCGCTCTACCTCGCCCGCGAAGATGTGCCCTGGTTCTCCGCGCTGCTCTGGAAGAGACCGGGCCTCTACTGGCCGAGCGGCCTGCTCCTGCCACTGGCCCTGGCCGGCCTGGTCGCAATGCGAGACCGCCGCTGGCGGCCCGTCGCCGCCTACGGCGGCGCGCTGCTGCTTCCCCTCCTCGCTTTCTTCGTCTGCGCGCGGTTCCGGGCCCCCGCCATCCCGGCCCTGGCGCTCCTCGCCGCTTCCGGCGCCCGCGCCCTGTGGGCCCGGCGGCGCTCTGCCTGGGCGGTCTTCCTCGCCGCCTACCTCCTCGCGAACCTCCCCTGGGCGGCGGTGACGCGGGAGGATCCTGCGCGGGACAGGCTGGCCCGCGCCGAGGCCCTCTTCAACGCGGCGCGACTCGACGAGGCGGCCAGGGAGTACGCAAGGGTTCTGGCTCTGGATCCCGCCGAGGGCAGGGGCCATCAGGGCCTGGCCGCGGTGGCGGAACGGCGCGGAGATCTGGACACCGCTCTCGACGAAATCCGCCTCGCGGCCTCCCTCTTGCCGGATTCCTGGAGCGTCCATTGGACCTGGGCGCGCATTCTCGACCGGCAGGGCCATACCGAGGCCGCAGTCCCCCACCTCGAGGTCTCGGTGCGTGCCTACCCGGAGAACCCGGAGCTGCACGCGGCCCTGGGACTGACCCTGGAAGCCCTGCGGCGGGACGAGGACGCCTCGGCCGCATTGGAGGAAGCGCTCCGCAGGGGAAGCGGCGACGCCGAAGCGTGGAACAGCGCGGGGCGGTACCGCCGGTTGCGGGGCGATCGCGCCGGGGCTCTGGCCGCCTGGGACAGGGCTCTCCAGCTCGATCCGCGCCACTTCAAGGCCCTCTTCAACCGCGGGCTCGCTCGGGCCGAAACCGGTGAGAAGGAGCGGGCCCTGCTGGACCTGGAGGCCGCCCTGGCCGCAGCTTCCTCTCCCGCCGAGGGCCTGCGCGCCCGCCAGGCCGCCGAGCTCTTGCGAAGCCAGTTGCCTTGACAGCATTTGGGGGCTCCACTACACTCCGTCGACGCTTTGGGGCAGGCCGGGTTGAGGGCCCGGAATGCCGCCTGGACCCTCCTCGGGAAGCCTGCGCAGGATGCCGATGTGCCCTGCCGTACAAGGGGGAACGCCTCTCATGAACCGTCGCCTGGTTTCGCTCGCCGTCGTCCTGGGGGTGGGGATGACCCTCGCCGGTTGCCAGGGCAACCGCCAGATGCAGCAGGATCTGGTCAACCTGCAAAGCACGACAAAGAAACAGCTCGACCTCCTGAAGCAGCAGAACGAGTTCCTGAACCGCAAGATGAACACGGTCAACACGAATGTGGCCACGCTGACCGAGAAGACCGATCAGCTCTCCGCAGAGCTCGCGACCTACGCGAACCGGCCGGAGGAGGTGAAGCTCGAGATCATCAGCGAGGTCAACACTCGCTTCGAGTCCATCGCGGCCAACAACAAGGAATTCCAGGCCGAGGTGCTTGCGAACTTCAAGGCCCAGGAGGAGCAGATCGACCAGAAGCTCCTGGTCCAGCTCGAGGACATGAACAAGACCCTCAACAAGCACACCGCCTTTGTGAAGTTCGTCGCCTCCGAGCAGGACTCCATCAACCGGGTCTTCGCGAACCGCTTCGACAGCCGTCCCTGGTACCAGTCCATCATCGGCAAGTGGGACGATATGGAGCGCGCGCAGCAGACCGCGCCCTAACCGGTCGCGATCCGGTCCGTGGCTCAAGGCCTGAAGCGGGCATTCCCCGTCTTCCTCGTACTCTTCGCTGCGCTGTCCGGGTGTTCCCGGCGCCCGGACACCGCCGCGGCGACGCCCCCACCGGGGTGGGCGGACTCCCTCGCGTCCTTCCGCGAGAGGGTGGACGCGTATTTCCGTTCCGACGACTCGCCTCTTCTTCCCGAGCAGCGCCTCGCCTTCCAGGGGCTCCAGTACTATCCGCTCGATCCCGGCTACCGGTTCACCGCCCCCCTCGACACGGACGGGGCCGGCGCCGAGATGGACTTTCCCGACACTCAGGGCAACATGCGCCACTACACGGTGCACGGAAAGCTCCGCCTGACCCTGGGCGGCCAGCCGTTCACCTTGACCGTCCTGCGCTCGCGTCCCACAGACACCCTCTTCCTCCCCTTCCAGGACGCAACCACGGGGATGGAGACCTACGGGGTGGGACGCTATGTGGATGTGGTGCCCGGGCCGGAGGGGACGCTGATCGTCGACTTCAACGCCGCGAAGAATCCCTACTGCGCGTACAACGACCGCTGGGCCTGCCCGATGGTCCCCCCGGAGAACCGCATCCCCCTCCCGATCCGGGCCGGGGAGAAGAGCTTCCACCCCTGACCGCCCCGGAGCGCGGCTCCGCGCTCCGCCTCAGTCCCAGTCCCGCAGCCGTTCCAGGTCCTCGAGGATTTCGTGGAAGGTGCCGTAGCTGTGCACTCGGGCCCGGGTGCGGCGAACGATGGCCGCCACCTCCCGCGGGAGGATCTCCAGCTGTGCCGAGTCGTAGTCGCCGTGGCCGGTCATGGTCTCGAAGAGGACCTGCCCCGCGCACTTGAGGTCGAAGGCGCGCCGCTCGCCGATGTTGGCCCCGCGGCTCCCCCAGAAGTCGAAGAGCTTGGGGACCGGGTTCGCGGGGTCGCCGGTCAGGATGATGTTGTCGCTGTGCAGGTCGTCGTGCAGGATCCGCTGGTCGTGCACATAGGCCATGCCGCGGCAGATCTGGTAGAACACCCGCAGGCCGTAGAAGAGCGGCGGATCGTCGTGACGGCGGAAATGGCGGCGGATCACCTGCGAGAGCCGCGGCCCCTGCAGGTACTCGACGAGGAGGAAGTAGTGGTTCTCCCCGGCCACCTCCACCCTGTCCACATTGTAGTAGTTGATGATGTTCGGGTGGTGCAGCCGGACCATGACCCGTGCCTGTTGCAGGATGGCTTTGCGCCGCTTCGTGTTGGTGATGAACTTGACCGCCTTGAGGCGGTCGTCGAGGCGGTCGCGCACCTTGTAGGTGACGCCCTCCCAGCCCACCCCGATCCGGTCCTTCACCTCGTACCGGCCGTTGATCTGGCTCCCCCGGGGGAGCGCGCGGATGTTCACGACGGCAGCACTTCCCGCCCCACCACGGGGGCCAGCCGGCGGACCTGATCCATCAGCTCGGCGAAGGCTTCAGGCAGCAGGGACTGGTAACCGTCGGACAGCGCGGTCTCCGGGTGGGCGTGGACCTCGATGATGAGTCCGTCCGCCCCCGCGGCAACCGCCGCCCGTGCCATGGGCATCACCTTCTCGCGGCGCCCGGTCCCATGGCTGGGATCGGCCAGGATGGGGAGGTGACTCACCCGCTTCACGGCCGGGATCACCGAGAGATCCAGCATGTTGCGGGCGTGGTCGGCGAAGCTTCGCACGCCCCGCTCGCAGAGCACCACATTGGGGTTCCCCTCGTTCACGACATACTCGGCCGCCAGCAGCAGCTCGTCGATGGTGGCGCTCATGCCCCGCTTCAGGAGCACCGGCAGCCGCGACCGTCCCGCGCGCTTGAGCAGGGAAAAGTTCTGCATGTTGCGCGCCCCGATCTGGATCATGTCGGCGTAGCGCTCCACCAGAGCCACCCCCTCGGGGTCGAGAGCCTCCGTCACCACCGGCAGGCCCACCTCGTCGCGCACCCGGGCAAGGATCTCCAGCCCCGGCTCTCCCAGCCCCTGGAAGGAATAGGGGGAGGTGCGCGGCTTGAAGGCTCCGCCGCGAAGGAGATGCGCGCCCGCCGCCTTCACTCCCTTGGCGGATGCCAGGGTCTGCTCGTAGCTCTCGACCGCGCAAGGACCGGCGATGACCGCGATCCCGGGGCCGCCGATCTTCACGCCCTTCACATCCACGACGGTGTCTTCGCTCTTCCATTCCCGGCTCACCCGCCGGAAGGACTTGGAGACCGGGATCGCCTCCAGCACACCGGGCAGGCTGTCGAGCAGGCGCGGCTCGATGCAGCTTGTGTTGCCGGTGACGCCGATCGCCGTGCGCTGGGTCCCGGGGATCGGATGGGCGGTGAGGCCCATGCGGCGGATCGTCTCCACCACATGCTCGATTTCCCGCGGACTCGCGTCCTTCTTCATGACGATCAGCACGGACTCACCTCCAGAGAGGGCGGGACCGCGAGCGCGAACGCGCCGGGGCGCGCCGCGGCGGCCGCTCGGGGAGGCCGACGATTTTGACCGGGAGCGCGCGCGAACGCAACCGCTCCGGAGGGGCACAGACGGCTTCAGGAGCCCCGGTTTCCCCGGAATCCCCGGACCCTCACTGGCGCAGGCCGGCTGCGAACTGCTCCGGCGCGAGGCGGCGCCGGGTCCAGCGCCGGAACTGTCCGGCCGCCTGGCGGACGAGGAAGTCGAGGCCTCCGATATAGGCCCCCCCCGAGGCCGCAGCGATCCCCTCCAGCTCGGTGGCCCCCCCACCGTAGGCCAGGTCCAGGATCGCGGTCCGCGACCAGTCGGCCCTTGCCAGGGCCTGCGGAAGCGGCTCCGCAGCCCCCAGAGGGGTGGCGTTCACTACCACGCGGAAAGTCTCCGGGTCCAGATCCGCCGGCCGGCCCCCCACCATCCCGCCGAGCCGCGCGCAGAGGGCCTCGGCACGCGCCGGGGTCCGGTTGTACAGGCGGCAGTCCAGGCCGAGGGAAACCGCGGCGTGCAGCACGGCCGCCGCCGCCCCCCCCGCCCCGATCAGGGCGACAGGGTCCCCCGGCGCCGCTTTGAGCTCC
Organism: uncultured bacterium; assembly: GCA_964633885.1. Lineage (GTDB taxonomy): Bacteria > Eisenbacteria > RBG-16-71-46 > JABDJR01 > JABDJR01 > CAVXKA01. The sequence goes on from CAZWKH010000012.1 coordinate 17,486, forward strand.
ACCAGGGCTCCGGCCGCCGCCTCCAGGTCCGTGTTGGCGCCATGCACCCGTCCCTCCTCGATCCAGAGGGTGTTGACCGCACCGACCGCCGCCCCCCCCGGCTCGAGCCGCTCCACCGCGGCGAGCACTGCCTGCTTATGCGGCAT
>CAZWKH010000013.1:0-1731 GCA_964633885.1 uncultured bacterium
ACGAGATCCCGCAGGGGGGCCGCACCGCCAAGGGCAAGGCCATCGTGAATCTGGTCATGCTCAAGGCGGGGGAGCGCATCGCCTCGGTGGCGGCCGTCCGTGATTTCGATCCGGCCTACTTCCTGCTCTTCGCCACCAAGAAGGGCCAGGTCAAGAAGACCAATGTGACCGCCTACGCGAATGTGCGCCGCGACGGAATCATCGCCATCGCGCTGGACGGGGGCGACGAGATCATCGATGTCGTGCTCACCAACGGGCGGCGGGAAGTGGTTCTGGCCAAGCGGCTCGGCCGTGCCATCCGCTTCAACGAGTCCAAGGTCCGGTCCATGGGCCGCAACACGCGCGGCGTGCGCGGCGTCACCCTGGATGCCGACCGGGACGAGGTGATCGGCATGGTGGTGTTGCAGCGCGAGGGCTCTGAGATCCTTGCCGTGACCGCCAACGGGTTCGGCAAGCGGAGCCCGGTCGAGGACTACCGCGTCACGGGCCGCGGAGGCAAGGGCATCATCACCATCAAGCCTTCCACCCGCAACGGGCCCCTGGTCGCGATCCGCGAGGTGAAGTCGGACGACGAGCTCATGATCACGAGCCGCAACGGCATCGTGATCCGCCTCCCCATCCATGATGTCTCGGTGTTGGGCCGCAACACCCAGGGCGTCCGCCTCATCAACCTGGAAGAGGGCGACACCGTGGCCGATGTGGCGCGTATCGTGCGGGACGACGAGGACGAGGAAGCCGGCCTGATCCTCGGCGCAGAGTCCGGGTCCGCCGGGCCGGTCGAGGAGCTGAACGGCGGCGGTGAGGCGGAAGACGACGACGCGGCGGCGGCGGCCGCGGACCTCGAGGACGAGGAGGGGGGGGACGAGGAAGACGACGAGGGGGATGCGTGAGCCCCATGACGGAGCTGCGCATCTCGGACCCGACGGTGCGCCGCCTCTCGGGGTACTACCGGATCCTCGGCGAGCTGCGCGCGGAGGGGGAGACGACGGTGTCCTCCTACGGCCTGGCCCTCCGCTCCGGCGCCACACCGGCCCAGGTGCGTAAGGACCTCTCCCTCTTCGGGCACTTCGGGAAGCGCGGCACGGGGTACGCAGTGCCCCAGCTCGAGGCCGAGATCCGAGGGATCCTGGGCCTGAACCGGCGCTGGCGCGTGAGCCTCGTGGGGGCCGGAAACCTGGCCCATGCCCTCTTCGCCTACCGCGAGTTCGCGCAGGACGGATTCGAGATCGTCGCCGTGCTCGACCGGGACCCGGCCAAGATCGGCCAGGACTGGAACGGCCTGCCCGTGCGCTCCGTGGAGGAGCTGGAGACGGTCGTGCGGGAGGAGCGAATCGAGATCGGCATCATCACCACTCCGGCCGCCGCGGCGATGGAGATAGCCGAGCGGCTCATCCGGGCCGGCGTGCGCGGCATTCTCAACTTCGCTCCCCGTCGGCTTCTCGTCCCCGAGCATGTGAGCCTGCGCAATGTGAACCTCGCCATCGAGCTCGAGAGCCTCTCCTACGCCCTGAAGTAGAACGGTGATGTCGGCGGAAACGCATCGGACCCTGCTCCGCCTCGCCCTCCTTCTCTTCCTGCTCATCCTGCCCGCCATGCAGTGGGTGGCGTTCCGGGAGCTGGCCCGCCGAGGCGCCCATGATGCGCTGCGCGCGTCGCGCAACACACGGGACCATGTTCTCGGCGCGTTGGGCCGGGCGGCCCAGGCGGGGCGCATGCTGGAGGTCCCGCCCC
>CAZWKH010000013.1:1741-17162 GCA_964633885.1 uncultured bacterium
TTGCGCTGGGAAGTCCTGATCGGCGCGGAGATCCTGCTCTCCTTTGTCGTGCTGGCGCTGGGGCTCACCGCCGTCGCCCTGCGCTTCGCGCTGGACCTGGCGGGCCGGACGGCGGCCGGATCGCTGGCCCGCGCGGTGGCCGGGTTGCGGCTCCTCGTTCTGGGCATCGGCCTGAGCTACGGCGCGGCCCTATGGTTTGCGGTCCCGGGCGGGGCGGGGGAAACCCTCCTCTCGGTCTTCCTGCTCGGAGCCGGGCTGGTCGCGCTCGGGCTCAACCGCACCGCGGAGATGGACCCGGAACTGCTACGGAAGCTCGTGAGGGCCGGGGTGCGCTAGAATGGCGCCGGGCGGCACCGTCCCCCCTTGTTCCTGGGGGAGGACGAGAGCCGGTACTCGGTGAACTCGGGAATGCCATGAAATCAGGCGAGACCCTGGATCACTACCAGATCCTGGATAAGATCGGCTTCGGCGGAATGGGCGAAGTCTTTCGGGCCCGTGACGCTCATCTTCACAGGGATGTGGCGATCAAAGTGCTCCCCGAGTCGTTCGCTCAGGATCGCGAGAGGGTCGAGCGCTTCACCCGCGAGGCGCGCCTGATTGCGGCCCTCAACCATCCCAACATCGCCACGGTACACGGATTCGAGCACGAGGGCGAAAAGCTCTACCTGATCCTGGAACTCGTTCCCGGGCGAGACTTGCGCGAGACGATCCCCGAGGGCGGCTTGCCGGTGGATCGAGCTCTGAGATTCGCGGTACAGATTGCGGGCGCCCTTGAGGCCGCTCACGCCCAGGGCATTCTGCACCGGGATCTGAAGCCGTCCAACATCAGGATCACCCCGGACGAACAGGTCAAGATTCTGGACTTCGGGTTAGGGAAGAGCCTCATGGTCCCGGCGCTTTCCGGCGAAGCATCTGCCGCAACGGAGGATCTGGCTCAAAGCAGCCACGGCCTCATCGTGGGGACTCCGGCCTACATGAGCCCAGAACAGGCGCGCGGCCTCGCCGTGGACAGGCGGACGGATGTCTGGGCATTCGGCTGTGTGCTCTTCGAGATGCTGACCGGCGAGAGGGCGTTCAGCGGCGCTACGACATCCGACATCCTCGCGCAGGTACTGACCTCGGATCCCAACTGGCTGGCGCTGCCGCCCGGCTTGCCCGAGGGAGTCCGCCGCCTCCTGGGACGCTGCCTGCAGAAGGACCCCGCTCAGCGCATGCGCGACATGGGTGACGCCGCCCTCGATCTGACGGAACTGCTGTCCGGCAGTTCTGTGGGGATGCCCGCTGCCGGCGGGGCGAAGCGGCGGCGCATCAAGGCTCCCGGCATTGCCTTGCTTGGGGTATGTCTGGTCCTGGGGTCGGCCGGCGGTGTCTGGATCGGAAGTCGATTATTGCGCGGCAGGGCACAGGAACCCGTGGTTCGCTTCGATCTCGTCATGCCGCAGGGAGTGAGCTTGGCGGTGGGCGGCGGCGGGGGCTTCGATCTCGACCCGGCCGGCAAGCACATGGTGTTCGTGGGGGAACAGAATGGCGCCGCGCGGATCTACGCTTGGCGGCCGGATCATCTGGTCCCTCGCCCCATCCCCGGCACAGAGGGAGCATACGGCCCTTTCTTCTCCCCGGATGGGACGCGGGTGGGCTTCTTTGCAGGGGGCAAGCTGAAGACGGTATCCCTCATCGATTCCTCCATCAGGACCCTCTGCGACGCTCCTATGGGGCATGGAGGGTGTTGGACCGCCCAGGATACGCTGATCTTCGGGTCCGGGCTGAGTTCTCCGTTGTTTGGGATCGCAGCCATTGGCGGGACTCCGCGGGAGGTGTCGCGCCTCGGCGACGCAAGTTCCCTGGTCGGGCACTGCTCCCCGGCCCGGCTCCCGGGCTCCGGGCACCTATTGTTCGTCGTCAAGAGCAACTGGGCCTATGTGAGGCCCAGCGTTGCCGTGGTTGCCCTCCGGACGGGAGAGCACCGCGTGCTGCTCGAGAACGCGAGCAACCCGCGCTATCTATCCTCCGGCCACCTGCTCTTTCTGAGGGACAGCCGTATCATGGCGGTCCCGTTGGATCTGCGGCATCTTCGTGTCACCGGCAGCGCGGTTCCCGTCGTGGACGAGGTCCACGAGTCGTGGACCACGGACTTCACGGTCTCGGAACGAGGGAACCTGGCCTATGTCAGGGAGATGGGGGTGGTGACCAAAGACTGGGAGCGAAAAGACCGGCTCGTCTGGGTCGATCGGAAAGGAAGCGTGACGCCGACCGGGGCCCCCCCCGCGGCCTATGTCCTTCCCTCCATCTCCCCCGACGGGCGAAAGATCGCGGTTACGGTCTTCGAGTCCGGCGGCTATGACCTCTGGGCCAGAGACGCGCAGAGAGGAACCACGAGCCCGCTTGTGCGGGGCGGAAACAACCATGTGGTGGCCTGGGCCCCGGACGGCAAGCACCTGGCGTACGCCTCGGACCGCGACGGCCAGTCCAATCTCTATTTCGAGCCGATGGACCGAAGCCGTCCCGCCCGGCGCCTGACCATCGGCGAGTATCATCAGGACCCGATCTCCTTCTCGCCGGACGGCCGGTTGCTGACCTACTGGGACAATCCCCCGGAGACGGGTCAGGACATATGGCTCTACTCGTTCGACGGGGACGGTTCCGCGGAACCGCTCCTCGTCACGCCCGCAAATGAAACCTGCGCCGCCTTCTCGCCGGACGGCCGGTTGCTGGTGTACAGCTCCGATGAATCGGGCCGGTCCGAGATCTACATCCAGCCCTTCCCGGGGCCAGGAGAGCGGATCCAGGTCTCTGTCGAGGGTGGGCGTGAGCCGGTCTGGGGTCCGGGGGGAAACGAGGTCTTCTTCTGGTCGGTCCCCGACACGAGCCTTCTGGTGGCCGACATTTCGGTAGGGTCGGATGTGACGGTGTCGATACCCAGAATTCTGTTCTCGGCCAGATTCAGGAGGCATGAGGCGGGAGTCCCCAACTATGCGATCTCCCCCGACGGGTCCCGCTTCATCATGATCCAGCCCGGCGAAGAAGCCAGGCTTTCTTATCCCCTCACCCTGGTTCTGAACTGGCAGCGCGAGTTCGAGAGGACCGTCATCGCCGCCGGGCGTTGACCAGCCCCGCCAGCGCCACCCCGGCCAGAACCAGCGCGGCCCCGATCCCCATGCGCGCGGTCATGTGCTCGTCCGCGTAGAAGATCCCCAGAGCCAGGGCGACCACCGGCGTGAGGTACGCGAGCAGCGAGAGCCGCCCCACCGGCATGACCCGCAGGAGCCAGTAGTACCCCCAGAAGGTGAGCACCGATCCGAACAGCGAGAGGTACAGCACCGAGGCCACCCCCGGCAAGGTCCAGGCGATCGGCCTTCCCCGCTCGAGCGCAAGCCAGATCGCGGTGTGGGCCACGGCGGCGTACAGCATCGGAATCCCGGCGAGGGCCAGGGGCGAGAAGTCGTGGCTGCGCCTCTTGGCAAGGACCCCGGAGAGGGCCGAGACCGCCGGGGAGACGAGCATGACCAGCGCCGCCATGGGGGCCATAGGGTGGATCTGCCGGAGGTCCTCCGAGTGGATCACGAAGATGCCCGCCAGGCTCACGACCAGCCCGGCGATCTTTGCCGCCCCCAGCCTCTCGTCGTGCAGCATGAAATGGGCGAGGACGGCGGTGAGCAGGGGGAACAGCGCGAAGAGCACCGCAGCCAGGCCGGTGGTGATGTACTGCTCGCTCCAGTAGACGACCCCGTAGGAGACGAGGAAGGAGAGGAACCCGATCGCCAGGAAGAAGGGTTGGTGACGCCTCTCCCAGGGGATCTTCTCTCCGCGCGCCGCCATGATGAGCAGGAAGACCGGAGCCGAGAGGCCGAACCGCAAGGCGAGGGAGAAGAAGGGCGGAAACGACTCCAGGCCGATCTTGATTCCAAGCCAGGTGGTTCCCCAGATGAGCGTCAGAAGGGTGAACACCGAAGCCTGGACGGCGCCGCCCGGGGCGCGGGCCCCCGCCGCGGGAGGAAGGCCGGGGGTTTCAGACACCACGGCGGTCGGGCTCCCAGACATGCTTGTGGATCTGGATCTGAAGACGCGCTCCCAGTCCGTCCTCCAGGATCCACGCCGCCAGGTCTTCGTAGGGGAGCTCGCCGAAGACCGGCGCGAACAGCACCACGCGCCTCTTTGCGAGCCCCCGGGTCAGGACCACCTCACGCGCCCAGAGATAGTCCGCGCGATCCGAGAGCACGAACTTCACTTCACCGTCGGGCGGGAGCCGGTCCAGATTCTCCCAGAGGACCTTTCCCGACTCACCGCTCCCAGGACACTTCACATCCAGGATGATGCGCACACCCTCGGGCAGGATGGAGATGTCGCGATGGCCGCCGGTTTCCAGCATCACCTCGCAGCCGGCCCCCAGCAAGCGGCGGCAGAGCTCGGGGGTTTCGGGCTGCAGTAGCGGCTCGCCTCCGGTGACCTCCACCAGCGGGCAGTCGAAGGCGAGAGCCTCGGCGAGGACTGCGTCCACCGACATGGGCCGCCCCCCCGAGAACGCGTAGGCCGTGTCGCACCAGCGGCAGCGCAGGTCGCAAGCGGAGAGCCGCACGAACACGCAGGGCCTGCCCGCCTGCGATGATTCGCCCTGGATGGAATGGAAAATCTCAGTGACCTTCATGGCATCCCGCCCCGGAACCCGGTCCGCGCCCTCCAGGCCGGGCCGGCGCGCGGGTCACGCCTCCTCGGTGTAGGTCACGCAGGAATCGGGCGTCTCCCAGAGGCGCACCGCCGCCAGCCGTGCCCGCCCGCCGCTCGCCTGGGCGATCCGGGACTGCATCTCGCGGAAGAACCACGCCGCCACCGCCTCCGCAGTCGGATTGACGCGGTCGAAGGGCGGGATGTCGTTCAGGTTGCGGTGATCCACCCGCTCGATCAGAGGGGAGAGGACCCGGTCCAGCCGCGCGAAATCGATCAGCATCTCCTGGCCGTCCAGCGTCTCCCCACGCAGCACGATCTCGACCTTGTAGTTGTGGCCATGGCTGCGGGCGCAGGGCCCGTCGTACTCCCTGAGCGCATGGGCGGCGGCGAACTCCGCGCTTTTCACGATCTCGAACACGATTCGGGTCCTTTCAGTGGCGCAGCGGCCGCGAGTGTACCATGAGCCGCCCCGCGGCCTCTGGGGCCCGGCTGGGACCCGCCCCATGCAGGCACGAACCGGGCGCGGGTATCGCCTTTGCCCGCCGAGCCGCTAAGATAAGGACCACGGCAAGAGCCAAACACCCCTCAGAGGATCCCGGATGCCCCTCGATCTCTTCAGTGAGCTGCCCAACCCCCTGCTTGCCCGGCCCTTCGCGGTCATCGACTTCGAGACCACAGGGCTCTATCCGGCGGTCGGCGACGAGATCTGCGAGATCGGGCTGGTGCGTCTGGAGAGCGGGGTCATCGTTCGGGAGTTCAGCGCGCTGGTGGATCCCGGTCGCCCGCTGGATCCGGCCGCGGCGCAGGTGAGCGGCATCACCCCCGAGATGCTGGAGGGGCAACCTCGCTTCGAGGCGGTGGTGGAGGAGTTCCTGCCGCTTCTCGCCGAGGCCATCATCGTCGCCCACAATGCCGAGTTCGACATGGGCTTCCTCCAGTACAAGCTGGAGAAAACCGGACGCAACCAGGTCGGCAACCCGGTGATGGACACCCTGGAACTGGCGCGGGCCCAGGACGACGCCGGCCCGTTCACCCTGGGCATCCTGGCCAACCGCCTGGGCATCGACGGGCCCCACGCACATCGGGCTCTGGACGATGCGCGCATGGCCGCGAGAGTCCTTCTCCATTACCTCGCCGAGTACCACCGGCGCGGGCAGGACGACATCACCCGTGTGCCCGGCTACCGCACCAGCTACCAGTTCTCCATCGGAGGACATGGCCGGGGCGAGGAAAACAGCTTCCAGCTCGTGGTGGAGAACATCCGGCGCGCCATAGAGGGGCACAGCGATCTGGAGATCGCCTACCGCGGAAGCGGCGGACAGACCCGCCGGCGCGTGACCCCCAAGAACATCAAGGGGATGAACATGCGCGCCTACTGCCACCTGCGCAAGGAGGACCGGGACTTCCGGCTGGACCGCATCCTCGAGGTGTACGAGGTGGCTGCAAGGCCCAAGTCCTGAGCCCCACGCCTCCGATCCCCGCCGCGGCCCAAAAGAGTCGGGACCCGGGTGGGGAGGAGGAACCACCCGGGTCCCTTGCCGGGCCCCGCTGAGCAACGCTGATGCGCCTGTAGTATCTGGCGACCGGCCCGAGCACCTCAGGGGCGTTGTCCGGGAACACAGTGTCACTGCGACCGGCCGCCATGTCCTTTGCCTTCGAGGGGGGACCGGTCGCCCGCCGGCGCGAAGTCAGTGCCGGCGAGGAGGGGGAGTTGGACTGGAGAGGGTTGGCTCCTAGCCCCGCTCCGACGGGCGAACCGTTTCACCTTTCGGTGATCCCCTTGCGAGGGCGTTCGCATGGGTACAGAGCAGGAGACATGCCAGGCCCGGCTCCGGCCGGGGCGGTTACAGCAAACCGTTTTATATCAATGTGTTAGCAGCCTCGTGCCCCGGCATGTGGCGGGCCCCGCCGAGGCCTCGGCGGGGGCCAACTGACGGAATCGAGCCGTGCCCGGCCCGGCGCGGAGGGGCCTCATGGCCGTAATTTGCTGTCGCACAACAAATTGTTCGTGTGGCTGGAATCCGCCGGGTGGGGCGCGGTCCGACCCAAATGAGCCGCAGGGCCGAACCCCCCGGCTGTGGCCGCGGATGCCGCCTGGGATGCCGGCGCGGCGGAGCTAGTTCCCGCCCCGCTCCCGCGCGCTCAGGTAGCTGTCGAGAAGGGCGCTCTGGGCCCCGACCTGCACCTCGGGATGCTGCTCCAGCCAGCGGTCGAGGGCTCTCTGGGAGACGAAGAGCCCGCTGCTGCGGCCGAGGGGCTGGATCTCGGCGACCCAGGCGTTGCCCGGCCTGCCGCGGAAGAGCCTCCCCTGGCCCAGCTCGGCGGCGACCACCCGGCCCGTGGCTGCGCAGGGACCCCGCAGCACGACGCGGTCCTCGTAGAGCGTGGGCGCGGTGCGGGTGAAGGCCGCCTGGATGGTCACCAGGTCCACGGGAGCGCCCTGGGCCGGCGTGACGGTCACATACTGCAGCGCGCCTCCCCTGGCGATGGACGGGTCCACGATCGCGTAGAGCGCCGAGTCGGCGCCGGCGCCTCGCCGCAGCCACCCCACCGATTCGAGGGCGGCTACGGCGGGCCTCACCTCCGCGACCGGCAGATCCAGCCCCGTGGCGAGGGAGTCGAGAGTCGTGGGCTTGCGGTTCGGCCCGGAGAGATAGGCCAGAGCGCTCTTCTCGGTGGTGGAGAGCATTCCGGCCAGCACCGGATAGTGGCGCAGCGCTCCCGTCCGCCAGCGGGGATGGGTGAGGAACCCCTCCCCGAGGCGAAGCCGCTCGGCGAGATCCAGGCCCCGTCCCGCGGGCATGCGGGGAACGCAGGGCAGGACCAGGGGCGCGGACCCCTCGGAGTAGGCCCCCGCCCGCGTCAGCTCCTCGCAGATGGTCGAGTCACGCGAGCCAAGCGCGTGCCACTCGGCGCGCAGGGCGCGCAGGGTCTCCTCTCCCGGCCAGGCGGGGCCGAGGCTGTCCGGAGACACCGGGCCGGCCGCCTCACGGTAGAGGTCCGGCGACTGCATGGCCACGCGATGCGGCGGGGCGGATTCGCGGGACCGGCGGGCCAGGAAGACGGCCAGAAGGATGAGGGCGAGGATGACGAGGAACGCGAAGAGAAAGCCTTTGCGGTTCATGGCGGCGAAGCATAGCCCAGGGCCGGCGAAGCTGCCACCGGCCCGGCCGGCGTTGTTGTCAGGGAGCGGTGGTCGCGGGGTATGCTGACCCGATCATGCGGGACCCGCGCGACGATGATGCTCTGATGACCGCGGCGGCCGGCGGCGACGAGGCGGCCTTCCGCGTCCTCGTCGAGCGGTGGGAGCGGCGCGTGCTCGCCTTCCTCTTCCGCAGCCTGGGCTCCTCCGAGGATGCGGCCGACTTCGCCCAGGAGACCTTCCTGCGGCTCTACCGCGCGGCTCCCGACTATATCCCCCGGGGACGCTTCGCCCCCTTCCTCTTCCGCATCGCGGGGAACCTGGCCCGCAACGAGATCCGCCGGCGCGGAGTGCGCAGGCTCCTGAACTGGGGGGCCGGCGCGCGTGAGGATGAGGAGAGCGGGGCCCTGCGGGTGGAGGCGCCGGACGCGGACCGGCCGGATGTCTCCTGGGCTCGCGCCCACGAAGCGCAGCGGGTGCGCCGGGCCCTTCTCGCCCTGCCGGAGCGGCAGCGCATCGCGGTCACCCTCAAGCGCTTCGAGGGGCTGACCCAGGAGGAGATCGCCGAGGCGATGGGGATCTCTGTGGGGGCGGTGGAGTCCCTCCTGGTGCGGGGCATGGCGGCCCTGCGCAAGGGCCTCGGCGCCGGGTAGGCCCGGGCCTGGAGATTCCCGGGAATCGCGCCGCAGGAAAGACCGCGGTCGCGGGTTCTGCCCCATGTACCTGAAGCGCCCGGCCCGAGGGGTTCGGGCGCATGGGTGAACGACCATGAAGCATGTGAACGACACTCTGGCGGTGCGATGGGCCCTCGGCGAGACCTCCCCGGAGGAGGCCCGCGAGGTGGAGATCCACATCGGGGCATGCCCGCGCTGCCGGGAGCTTCTTTCCGCGACTCGAGACGCGTGGGCGGTCATGGAAACCGACCCGGCCTCGACCCTGCCCGACACGCCCTTGTGGCCTCGGGTCGCGGAAGCCTTGGACCGGCCCGGCGCCGCGGACCCCATGCCGGTGCTCAGGCCCCGGTGGCGGATTGCAGCAGGGGAGGCCTTGCACGCGCCGGTCGCCTACGCGGGGATGGGCCTCGTGGTGCTGGGGTTGGCCGGTGGACATGTCGCGGGGCGTGCTCTGTTGGGCGAGCAAGCCTCGACGGCGGAGCAGGGGACGGCGGCGGTGGGCGAGGACATGAGCGAGGGCGCGGAGGCGCTGGACCTCTCCGCCCTGCTGGACCTGCCGAGCGGATCTCTGGCGGAGGCCTATCTGGGCGAGGACATGGCCGCGACGAGTGACGCCACGGCCGGGGAGACGCAGCGATGAAGCGCGGGCTGTGGATCCTTCTCGGGCTGTCGCTGGCCTTGAACATCGGCTTTCTCTCTGCGGCCTTCGTCCACTGGTCGGATGTGCATCGGGGCGCTCCGCCGCCCCTGCCCGGCATGGAGTCTCCGGCTCCGGGCATGGCTCCGATCGTTCCGGGAGCTCCCGGTATGGGGGGCATGGGACGCAGGGGCCGTGGGCCGTGGTTCGGCGAGCGGCCGATGGGGCTGGTCCACCAATGGCCCGAGCGGCGCGTCGACCGTCTCACCCAGGCCCTGGACCTCACGCCGGAGCAGCAGCAGCGGCTGCGCGCCTCGCTCGAAGAGCTTCGGGGCGCCGTCCGCAACCAGACGGAGGACCTGCGGCGCGAGCGGATGCTCTTGCGCGAGGCTCTCCTCGCCGAGGACCGCGAGCGGGTCCACATGCAGGCGGAGAAGGTGAACCACCTGCAGGCGCGGCTGGACAGCCTGGTGGCGGAAGCCCTTCTTCGCGAGGGCGCGATTTTCACCCCCGAGCAGCGCCGCAGAGTGCAGGAGCTGGAATGGGGGCCACAGAACGAGGGTGCGGGCCGGATACTGGAAAGGAGCAACAGACCATGAAACGCATGACCAGAGGGATGATGACGGCGGGGGCGCTGGCGCTCGTGGCGAGCCTCGCCGCGGCCACCATCGCCGATGCGCAGCCCCGTCGCGGAAGAGTCCGGGACGGGCTGCCCGGTCCGCGAGCCGAGATGCGCGGACAAGGGATGGAGAGGCTGGACCTCTCCGATGACCAGAAGGCGAAGCTCGCGGCGATCCGCGAGGATACCCGGCGCCAGCAGCTTCTCCTGCGGGGAAAGATGGCGAATCTCCAGGCGCAGCTCCGGGTGGAGTTCATGAACGACGATCTGGACAAGGCCAAGATCCGCGCGCTGCACCGCGAGATCGGGGATATGCGCGCCGAGGCCGCCGCGGCGCGGCTTGAGGCACGGCTTGAAGCGCGGGATGTGTTCACCCCCGAGCAGCGCGAACAGCTCCAGTCCATGCGCGGTAACCGCGGGCCCTGCGGCATGGCGCCCATGGGGCAGGGACGCGGCGGGTTCGGCCGTCACGGAATGGGGCGCGGCCAGGGCGCGGGGTTCGGCCCCGGCGGGCGCGGAAGCGGCGGGCCGGACTGCCTCCCCGGACAGGGTCCCGGGCGCGGTTTCGGCAGGGGTCTTGGCGCGGAACTGGGCCCCGACGCGGGCGACGCAGAGCCCATGGCAGGCTTCGGGTGGATGGACGAGGAGGACCCTGGCTTCGACCCCCTGGACTTCGGGTGGATGGGCGAAGAAGGCATGCCGGTCCCGCCCGCTCCGCCCATGCCTCCCGCCGGCGAGGAGTAACCGTACCTGGCCGGGCCCTTCAGTCCGACGCCGGAGGGCGACCCTGGGGATACAGCCGGACCAGGGTCGCCCCCCAGCTTCCCCCATCTTCTCCCGCCAGACGGAACTCCCGCACCTCGGGCAACCGGCCCAGCAGGCTGTGCACGGTGGTGCGCAGGGCACCCGTCCCCTTCCCATGTACGATGCGCAGCTCGAGGATGTCCCGCTCGCGGCAGGCGGCGATGTACTCGGTCACGAGGTCCTTCACCTCGCTCGGATGAAAGGCATGGAGGTCGAGGGTGCCGTCGATCGGAAGCTCGACGGGATCGTCTTCGCTCATGGTTCCCTTGCCCCGGAGATCAAGCCTTCCCGAGCAGGTAGAAGAGGCCGAGCACGATGAAGAGCACGCCCGCGCCCCGCTCGATCCACTCGGTGGGGACCACGCGCGACAGCGCGCCGCCCAGCAGCACGGCGACGGCGGAGGTGGCGGCCAGTGCGAGGGTCGCGCCGAGGAACACCGCCAGCCGTGATTTTCCGGCCCCGGCCAGCCCGAGAGTGGCGAGTTGCGTCTTGTCGCCGAGCTCGGCCATGAAGATGAGCCCGAAGGTGGAGGCGAGGAGTTTCCAGTCGATCAAGCGGTCCTCCTTGAGCGGTGGCGCGAGGCTCAGCGGCCGCCGGGCGGTTTGCGGAGGGTTGCGAGCTGTTCCAGGTGTCTGGCCGCGCTCTTGGCCATCGGCCCCTCGGGGGCCAGCTCCAGATAGCGCCGGAAGGCGTGAAGGGCCTCCTCGAAGCGGCGCTCCTTCTCCAGAGCCAGCCCCAGATTGAACCATGCCGGCGGGTGCTCCTCCAGCGCGATCGCGCGCTCCAGATCTTCGGCGGCCTGGGCGAAACGGCCCTGGCGGTAGTGCACCCGCGCCCGGTCGTACCAGGGCGCGAAGCGGGACGAATCGGCGACGATGCTGCGCGTGAACAAGCGTTCGGCCTGAAGGGTGTCCCCCAGCTCCAGCCACTGGTGGGCGATCGCGCCCATAAGGTCGGGCCGCATGGTGGAATCCGCCGAGGCCTCGGCGGCGAACCCGCGCGCCGCGGCCGTGTCCCCTTCCGCCAGAGCGCAGCGCGAGAGGCCCAGCCGAGCCGCCGCCGCCACCCCGCTCGCCCGCGAAGCCCGCTCGAAGAGCTGGCGGGCGTCCACCGGCCGTTGCTCCCGCAGGAACGCGAGGCCCAGGTTGAAGAGAAGCGACACTTCACCGTCGCCCTGCTCGTCCCAGAAGAGGTACACATCGCGGAGAACGGCCAGGTCGCAACCCTGGAAGGGTTCCCCGCCGCCGAAACGCATGGTCCTGTTGGCGCGCAGGACATCCAGGGAGAGCTCGTTGAACTCGCCGGTCACCTCGTCCCATCGGCCCGACATGAGGTTGCGCCCCTTCAGGTGGGGAATGCCCATCACATGGCCGAACTCATGGAGGAAGGTCCGCAGGAGATCGTCCTCGATCTCGTAGCCCTCGATGTAGTCCTCCGGCTGATGGGGGGCGACCACCATGGTCTGGTTGCCCAGGTAGGCATGGCCCATCATCACGAGATCCCCCGGATCGCTCACCCGCGGTCCGGCGAAGAGAACGACCAGACCATCGGTCCCGCCGAAGGCGGCGTGACCTTCCCGCAGCAGCTGCTCCAGGGCAAGACTGTCCCCGGGGCGGTCCCACGCAACCTCCTGCCGGATGGTGAACCGGATGCCGACGAGCGCCTCCAGCTTGCGCGAGGCGCGGCCGATCACGGAGCGGGCGAGATACCGCCAGCCGCCCAGGGAGCGATAGGTGGGGTCGGCCACGAAGATGATCGGGATGTCGCGGATCCCAAGAGAGTCGGCGACGACCGCCTGTACGGCCGGGGACGGCGAGTCCGTCGGTGCCGCCGCGGGGGAGGCCACGGCCGGAGAGGACATACCGAGCGAAGCCGCCAGGAGCATCACGGGGACGACGGTCATGGACTCCCCCGATTCTTCGAAAGCCAGGGCGAGGGTCCGGGGTCTGTTCGCGCCCGGCGAAAGCGGTAGTATAGGCCACATGATCTTGCTCCGCCGCATCCGGAGGCTCACCCCACCCGCGCTCCTGGTGGCCGTCTGCGCGGCGGCATCGGCAGTCTCCGCCGCGCCCGTGGTGGGCGGAGGGGAAATCCCCCCCGAGTCTCTCACCATCCGGGTGTTCGAGGACGCCACCGTCCACTTCCACCCCGACTCCAGCGCAAAGTATGTGACCGCGGGGGTCACCGCGGAGGAGAACGGGCGCATCGCGAGCGCCCTCTGCCTCCTCCCCGAGTGGACGGAACCCCACCGCATCACCGCGCTTCTCACGCTCAAGCCGATCCCCAAGAGCGCGCGTGAGGTGTTCGACCGGTGGGACCGGGCCGGGAACATCCGCCTGGCCCTCGATGGCGGGCCCGACATCGAGATCGTCCGGTTCATGACCTCCTATGGCGGGCGGACGGATCACGAGGTGGATGTCACCCATCTCGCGCCCCTCCTGCGCGGCCAGCGCCGGATCCGGGCGTTTGTGGACACCTGGGTGAGTCCGGGCTGGCGGATCGACTTCGCGCTGCGCTACACGCCGGCCGCGGAGCAGAGCCCGGCGACCTGGGCCGCGCCGGTTTGCTATACCGACGCCCTCACCGGCGAGGAAATGCCGGAGGGGATGGAGGCTATGATCGAGGTTCCGCCCGGTCTCGCGCGGGTGGTGCTCAAGGTCTTCAGCACCGGGCATTGTACCGACGGCACCGACGCCGACGAGTTCATCTCCAAGGCCAATGTCATCTCCGTGGACGGGGTGGTGGTGGCGCGCTATCACCCCTGGCGGAACGACTGCCGGGACTTCCGCGAGCGCAACCCCTACACGGCGCGCTGGACCGACGGGTCCTGGTCCTCCGACTACCACCGCAGCGGGTGGTGCCCGGGCGTGGAGGTGCTTCCGGTGGAGTTCGATCTCACGGACCACTTGACCCCCGGCCGCCATGTTCTGCGCTTTCTGGTGGAGGATATCCGGCCCAGGAACGACGAGGGGCACTACGGCTACTGGCGGATCTCCGCCCATGTGGTAGGTTGGAGCGAGCCGCCGGCCCTGTGGCGCAACGAGGACTAGCTCGACGCCGGACGAAGCGTATGCAGCCGCGCGGGCGGCCCACACTGGAGGTGCTGAATGGGTTTTCTCTCCTGGCTGGTCCTCGGGCTCATCGTCGGCGCGCTGGCCAAGTTCCTCATGCCGGGCAAGGACCCCGGCGGGTGCATCGTCACGATCCTTCTGGGCGTGGCGGGCGCCCTGCTGGGCGGATATATCGGCTCCCGAATCGGCCTGGGGACCGTGACCGGGTTCGACCTGCGCAGCCTGGCACTGGCCGTCGGCGGGTCGATCCTTCTGCTCCTCGTCTATCGCCTGCTCAAGAAGAAATAGCGGCGCCCTCCGCCGGGGCGCGTCTATGCTTGGGCGATGAGCCGGAAGAGCCTGCGCGTGGCGATCCACCAGGCGGAGCCCGGCACGGGAATCACTGCCGACGAGTTGACCGGTTATCGCGAGGCAGGGATCGAGGCGCTGGTCTTCCCCGAGTATTTCTGGGTGCGCCCGGAGGACCACGACCACCTGGCTGCTGCGGCCCATTTCGCCGAGGACATGGCCTGCCTGAGCCGGCTGTCCAGTGAAGAGGGATGGCTGGTGGTCGGGGGAACCCTGGTTGAGCCGGATGGAGACGCGCACCACAACGCCTGTCCTCTCTTCTGGCGGGGCGAGGAACTGGCCCGCTACCGGAAGATCCACCTCATGCCGGGGGAGGCGCGCCACGGCATCCTTCCCGGGGACCGGTTCACGATCGCCGAGGCTCTGGGCCTGCGCCTGGCCCCGGTGGTCTGCGCGGATGTGCTCTACCCGGATACCTTCGCCCATGTCGCGGAGCTGCGCCCCGATCT
Source organism: uncultured bacterium (assembly GCA_964633885.1). Lineage (GTDB taxonomy): Bacteria > Eisenbacteria > RBG-16-71-46 > JABDJR01 > JABDJR01 > CAVXKA01. The sequence goes on from CAZWKH010000013.1 coordinate 16,148, forward strand.
CATCATTGCCCCCATGTCATCGCCCTTTCGCCCGGTGGACCCCATCGAGGAGAAGGACGCGCGGGACCGCGAGATCTTCGTCGAGGGGGCCCTGCGGGCCGGCGCGCCGATCGTGAAGGCCTGCTCGGTGGGCACCCTCTTCCAGCGGCCGCTCCAGGGGCGTTCTCTGGTGGCCACGCCGCGGGGGATCCTCTTTCGTACCCCCTTTGAGGAGGAGTCGGCGCGGCGCGCATGGGTGGTGGAGATCCCCGTCCGCCAGGGGTGACGCGGCTACTCGCCGGCGGGAGACCCGTGCAGGATGCGGGGACGATAGCTCGCGTAGTCGAACCTTGGGCTGTTATGCGCGTCGTGGCAGGTCACGCAGAGACCCTCGGTGATCACCCCATAGGGCTGTGCAGGATCCTGCGTGTGGACCGCGCCCGCACCGTGGCAGGCCTCGCACCCGACATTCCATCGGTCCGGCGTGCTCTTGGGGGTGGCGAAGCCGGTACGGTATCCGAAGCCCGTGGTGTGGCAGGACTGGCATTGGGTATCGTGGTCGGAGCGCTTCTGCACCAGGGTCTCGCGGGCGCGGGCGTGGGGTGTCGAGGCCCACTGCGCGGCCTCGGCGGGGTGGCAGGAGGAGCAGGCCTCCACGCCGATGTACGCGATGGGGGGATCGAGGAGCCCGGCCCGGATCTCCTCCTCGAAACCCGCGGTCATGGTCAGGGCCTTGATCCGCGCGTAGTAGTCGTCGAGCAGGACATCGATCCAAGCGCGGCGGCCCCAGCCCTTGACCACGGGGAGGTAAGCCCCCTGGACATCGCGGATCGCCCCGTCCTCGCCAAACGAGAGGTCCGCACGGCCCAGGTGACGCCCCCGCGCGCCGCCCCCCATCACCGCCGCGGCCTCGAGGCGGTAGAGCTTGGCCGGCATCATCCCTTCATGGGCGAGCAGGAAGAAGTCGATGCCGGGGTAGAGCGCGTGCAGCTCGGCCACCTTGCTCTCGTCCCCGATATGGGCCACCGCCACCAGC
>CAZWKH010000014.1:0-16949 GCA_964633885.1 uncultured bacterium
GTCCTGCCCCACCTTGAGTCCGCCCGCCTCCAGCATGGGCAGGATGAGCTCCTCGGTGGTGCCTGGGTAGGTCGTGCTCTCCAGCACGATGAGCATGTCCTTGTGCAGGTACTTGGCGATCTGCTCCACGGCCGAGATGATGTAGGAGACGTCGGGGTCGCGGGTCTTGCGCAGCGGCGTGGGAACGCAGATGTCCACGGTGTCCACGCCCTCGAGCTGCGAGAAGTCCGTGGTGGCCTTGAGCAAGCCGGCGGAGACCACCTTGGCGAGCGCCTCCGAGGAAACATCTTTCACATGGGAACGCCCCGCGTTCACCCCATCCACCTTCTCCGGCACGAGGTCGAATCCGGTGACCCGGAATCCGGCCTCGGCGAACTCCACCGCCAGCGGGAGCCCCACATAGCCGAGGCCGATGACCCCGAGGTGAGCGCTCTTGTCGTCGAGCTTCTGCTTCAACAAGGTATTTCTCCTGGAATGGGGGTACGGGAAAACCGGCGCATGAGTCTACTCCCGGCCCCGGACGCGGTCAAAGACGAGACCTCCTGGTTTCGGCACCCCGGAGGGCCGCACTTAGGACCCGGCCGCGTGGCGGGTGCCTGGTGTCCCCGTGAGGAGCGCGCCGCGCGCCACCCCATCACCCGAGGAGGCTCAGGGCTGCGGCGGCGAGCCCCCCGACCAGGGTGTTCGTCGCGTTGAGCCAGGCATGCGGCAGCAGTCGCCGCGATCCGAGCAGGCCCTCGTAGAGGTTGCCGATCCAGGCTCCAACCAGCACGGCCAGCAATGCGGCGGGGCCGGGCAGGAGGCCCATCCACAGGCCCAGGGCGCCCAGCATCAGAGCCACGGCCAGACCGGCCAGGGTGCCCTCGGCGGAGATCGCGCCCTCCGTCCCCGGCGGCACCGGACGCAGCGTTTTGAGAGAAATCGTGCGCTTTCCCCAGAGGGGTCCCACCTCCGATCCCGCGGTATCCATTGCCGCCGTGGCCAGCGCCGCGACGAAGGCCACCCCCCAGAGCGGCGCGCCGGTCGCCCACAGGGCCAGAGCCGCCAGCGCGGACACGCCGGAGTTGGCGAAGGCGTGGCTTGCGCCCCGCGCACCCTTCTTCGCCTCGGCCACGCCCATCGCCTCCTTGCGGGAATAGCCGAGCCGCGTGAGGAGGGTGCCGATCGCGAACATGCCGGCAAGCACGACAAATCCGCGCCAGCCCAGGCAGAGGTAGATGGGAATGCCCACCAAAAGCCCGCCCAGGAAGCCGCTGAGGCTCACGGAATGCGCCGCGAGGGCGGCCAGGGCCAGCAGCAGGTTGACGGCAAGTCCCGGCAAGAGGTTGGCGCGCAGGGCGCCCCAGTCCATCGCTTCCACGCTTGCGTCTCCCCCGCGCCGGTACCGGTCGGCGCCACGCGACGGCCCCCGAGGGGCGCCGCGCTCCTCAGCGCTCTTCCCGCGTCCACACCTCGTCCCGCAACCACGCCACGGTCGATTCCAGCGCTTCCTGCACCCCGCCCGCCTCGTAGCCCAGCTCGCGCTCCGCCCGCGCGCTGGTGAAGGCCCAGTTCGCGTCGTAGAGGAGCACCTCGCCCCGGGTGAGCATCGGCGGCTTGCCGCGCCAGGTGGCCCAGGCCTCCGAAGTCCGGGCCACCGCCAGCGGCAGGGTGCGGCCCAGGCGGCGCGTCGGCGGCTTCACGCCGAAGGCCCGCGCGGCCCTCTCGACCAGATCGGCCTGGGTCCAGTTCTCACCTCCCAGGATGTAGTTCTCTCCGGGGGCGCCGCGCTCGAGCGCCTGCACGAAGCCGCGGGCGACCCGCTCCACCGGAGCGAGGTTCCAGACCTGGCGGCCGTTGCCGACCAGGCCGGGGAACCGCCGCCTCCCGACATCGGCCAGCACCCGCGCGGTGTGGTTTCCCTTGGTGAGGGCCCCCGGACCGATGAGCACGGTGGGAAAGAGGAGGATCGCCGGTGATCCGCGCTTCTGCCGCTCGCGCACCCGCCGTGCCGCGATGGCCTTCGTGCGGATGTAGTCGTTGGCCAGGCTCCACGGGCCGGGCTCCTCGTCCAATGCGCTCTCGTCCTTCTCTTCCCCACCCAGCGAAGGCCCCAGGGCGAAGAGAGAGCTGGTCACCAGCCGCCGCTCGACCCCTGCCAGCTTTGCGCGATCCAGGAGATCCAGCGTGGCCGTCACATTCATGCGATCGAAGTCCTCCGCCGCAGGGCCCCAGGACTCCACCTGCGCCGCGGTGTGGACCATCGCGTCGGCCTCGGCGAGCCGGTCGCCCCATGCCGAGGGATCCAGGAGGTCCCCGACCACCGGGACCGCACCGCATCCCACCAGCGAGGCGCCGCGCTCCAGGGAGCGGGTCAGGGCCAGCACCTCATGGCCTGCGTCGAGCAGCGCCCGCGCGACATGTCCGCCCAGGTAGCCGGTGCCGCCGGTCAGGAAGACTCTCACCGCGCGATCCCCTCCAGGAGAAGGAACGCCAGTGCCCCCGCGGCGGGCACGGTGAGGTTGTCCGTCCCCTTGCCGGCCGGGGCCTCGGCCAGGGTGGCCGCCACCGCCGCACCCAGCGAGGGGAGGAAGGCCGGCTGTCCGAGAAGCGGCCAGGTTCCCAGGAGGATTCCGGCGAAGGAGAAGACGAACATCGCCGCCGTTCCCTCCCATGACTTTCGTGAGCCCGCGATCCCGTAGGGATGCCGGCCGCAGCGGCGTCCGACCACGGAGGCGGCCGCATCGCCGAGCCCCATCGCGTAGAGACCGGCCACGCTCGCGGCACGCGCGCCCAGGGGCCAGAGGATGAGGATGAGCGCGGCGAAGGAGAGGGGAAAGTAGATGGTCCCCGGCGAGCCCCGGCCGCCCTCCTCCACCACCTCCATGAGACGGAAGCGGTAGGAAAGGGCATTGAGCAGGACGAAGACCAGAGGTGCCGCAGCCGCCCACCAGGGCGAGTCGAAGAGGAGGGCCGTAGGCAGTGCCCAGAGGGCCACGCCGACATGGACCACCTTGCGCGTCACCTCCGGAGGAAGGTGGGCGACCCGGCGCGTCCCCTCCCCCACCGCGATGACCGCCAGGATCCACAAGAACGAGAGAGCAACGAGGGCGGGATCGCTGCTCGAGAGCCGCGAGATCATGACGGGCAATTGAAGCACAAGGAGAGCGGCTGAGGCCAGCGTGCAGAGGCGGACGGGAAGGTCGGGATGACCGGAACCCGAGCGGGCAGGAGCGGGTGAGTCGCCCGCCGGGAAGCCGCTACGCGGCGTCGTTGAGGCGTTCGGGAAGAGCGGGCAGCTCGGCGGTCACCACGCAGTTGCGCCCCTGGCGCTTGGCGCGGAAGAGGGCCTCGTCGGCCGCCGCCAGCAGCGACTCCATGGTCGCCCCGTTCTGCGGGAAGCTGGCCACGCCCATGCTCACCGTGATCGCGCCGGGCGCGCAATGGGGGAACGCCGCCGAGGCCACCGCGGCGCAGGTGCGCTCGCCCATGCTCACCGCGCCGTCCATGCGCGTCTGGGGCAGGATGATGAGGAACTCGTCGCCGCCGTACTTGGCGACCAGGTCGATCGCCCGCGAGTTGCGCGCCAGGATACCGGCGAGCTGGCGCAGGAGCTCGCTGCCCCCCAGATGTCCGTGCAGCTCGTTGTACTTCTTGAGGTGGTCCACATCGATCATGATGACCGAGAAGGTCTGCCCGTAGCGCGACGCCCGCGCCACCTCGCGGCGGAGCGCCGTCTTGAGGAAGCGATAGTTGTAGAGCCGCGTCAGCTCGTCGGTGATGGCGAGGGACTCCACTTCCTGGAACGCGCGGAGGTTGCCGATCGCGCCCGCGCAGTGGGAGGCGACGAGCTGCACCAGCTCCCGTTCCTCCTCACCGAATTCCCGCTCCGCGCTGTCGATCACGACCAGGAGCCCCGCGGGCCGGTCGGGAAGCGGAATGGGAGTCCCGAGCCAGGACCTCGCCCCCACCACGCCCAGGAAGTCCTGGATGGAGGGAGGATCGCCGCCGCCGGGCAGCCAGGCCTGGGTGGACTCGTCCTGCAGCACCATGCGCCCGAGCCTCCCCGGTCCCTCCCAGGGATCGGTGCGCACGAGGAGCGCCCCCTCTTCCGCGAAGGAGGCCAGGCTCGCTCCGTCCACCGCCGCGGCGGCGTAGGCCATGGGGGTGCCGAGCACATCGCGCACGAGCGCCGCCGAACGCGCCAGGATGCCCGCGAGGTCGCGCCGACCCTCGTCCAGGTCGGACACCTCGCGCAGCTTCTGGCACAGCAAGCGGTATCCGTCGTGTTGCGTCATCGGTTTTCCTCGCCTGGGATGCCCATGGCCGTCCTTGCGGATATCGGCAGGCAGGGCGGGAAAACCCAGAAAAAAAACGACGATTCCTATCCTCGGGGGGATTTCGCGCCGGGGGCCCTGCGAGGCGCGCGCAGGGCCCACCGCAGGTGCCGGTATCCCTGGAACAGGACGAAGAGCCCGATCAGCAGGGGGGCCAGGGTGGAGACCAGGGGGAACCAGCCGGGGACATCCGCTCCGTCCGCGGCCAGGCGGGCCGTCACCTTGGGGACGGAGACCAGCCGGAAGTAGGCCAGGAGGCCCGCCGTGGCCAGGTAGAGCATCCCCACCGTGAAGTGGAACCCCTGAAAGGCCCTGAAGCTCACCGGGACGGGCCGGCCGCGTCCGATCATCGCAGCACCACGAACTTGGCCACCGCGACATCGGCGCTGCCCCCCGCATCGTCGAAGAGCTCGACCCTGAGGAGGTAGAGGCCGGGGGCGAGCCGGGTCCCGCCAAGGACATCGGCCAAAGGAATGCGGGCGAGACCGGCGGCCGTTCCCGGCGCCACCCTGGCCCGGTCGTAGGCTATGTCATGCTCGGCGAGGGTCTTGCCATCCAGAGCCACCACCGCCAGACGCACCGAGCCGTTCTGGGTCAGCTCGTAGGCCAGCATGGCCGACTCGGGGTCGCGGGTCGGATTGGGGTAGACGAAGGCCGACTGCACCTCGCTCGCACCCCCGCGCACGGCCTGCAGCCGGTCGGCGCTCACCTGGATCTGCGCCGGCGCCGCGATCCGGGCCTTGAGCCGCACCACACCTTCCTCCCCCGCTACCGGGGTCCAGGGGAAGCGCAGCTTCACATGGGCTCCGGCGGGGGTGACGCCGGCGACATGCTCGCTGCCGAGACTGCTCAGGAAGGCCCCGTCGAGGGTTTCCACATCCAGCGTCACCTTCCAGGGCGCCTCCAGGGAGCCACCGCGATTGGTCACCCCCACCAGCACGGTGACCTCGTCGCCGACATCCACGGAAGCGAGGTCGATCGCGTTGCCGGCCTGGACGAGGATGTCCTCTCCGGTGACCGTGAGGTCATGGGATTCCGTACGGGACCAGGCGGCGAGGAGCCCGGCCAGAAGATCGGCGGTGAGCGCGACCTGCCTCCCGCCGCGGGAGTAGGCGGCGTCCACGGTGTCGGTGACGCGGTGGTAATGCGGCGCGTGGCTGTCGGCCCCGGCGGACTCGGTCAGCATCACCGCATCGAAGCCTTCCTCCCAGAAGGGACCATGATCGCTGAAGGTGAGGCCCTGGACCAGCCGCTCCACCTGCAGTCCCTCGGCGTAGCCGTCCTCCTCCCGCACGGCCAGGAGCTGGTTGGCGAGCCAGCGGGAGGTGAGGTTGGTGATGACCACCAGCGAGTCCCGCCGCGGGTTGTAGGCGATCATGTCCGCGTTGACCAGCGCGTAGAGCCGGTCTCCTCCCGCCTCCTCCTGCGCGCGGAGGCTGTCGGCGAGAAGCCCGCTCCCCAGGAGGAAGCGGTCCTTCTCCACCATCTGCTGCTCCTCGCCGTCGAAGAACACCACGCGCAGGCCGGCTTCGGGGCGCAGTCCGCGAACGGCGGCCAGGCGCAAGGCCTCGAGGATCGCCGCGACCCCGCTCGCGTTGTCGTCGGCGCCCGGGGCGTTTACGGTGAAGGGATCCCAGGAAGGATCGCTCAGCCTCTCCCCCATCGAGGTGGCGTCGAAATGCGCGCCGAGGAGGAAGTAGCCCGGCGAGGCCTCGCCGAGCGCGCCCGGCAGGAAGCCCACGACATTGGTGTAGGGGTTGCGCAGCGCCTCCGGGCCGTCGTAGTCGAAGGCGGGGTCGAAGGGCTCGAGCCGCGCGTATCCGCCCAGGGGGCGCAGGGCCGCGTCGAGGCGATCGCGCAGGTAGCCCGCGTACACCGCCGTGCCCGGGCGGGGCGCGAAGCGTGACCGCGCTCCGATGCCCGTCTCGCCGGAGAGGTCCCGCGCGGTGGCCAGGATGGAGTCCGCCGAGGCCTCGGCGGGGCCCAGCGCGACGGCCGCGGCCGCGGAGGCAACGCCGGCGGATGCGGCCTGGGAGGCGGAGGTCCCGGGATGCGGGGCCAGGGCGAGAAGCAGGGCGAGGGGGAGGCTTGCGCGGTGTGTCATGACGGCGAGTCTACCGGAGCGGCCCACATGGGGGGAACCCGCGGCGCGGCGCTGCACGAGGAGCCGGAGTCGCGGCCCGGGACTGCCCGAGAGGCCGGAGTCCGCGGCCCGAGAGTGGTACGCCCGACAGGATTCGAACCTGTGGCCTTCAGCTCCGGAGGCTGACGCTCTATCCAGCTGAGCTACGGGCGCACACAAGGGCTCTCGGAAAAGGGCGTTGAAGTCTGTCATGGAGGGGCGAGGGTGTCAAGACGGGCCGGGGACCGCGGCCTTCCCTGTCCCTGCGACGATGGATTTCCGCCACGAGCGGGTCCGGGTCAGCGCCGCGGTTCGCCTTCGTCGTTGCGCCGGCAGAGGCCCAGGAAGTTCCCGAGCAAGGCCTTCCCCGAGGGGGTCAGGATGGACTCCGGGTGGAACTGCACGCCCCAGGTCGGATGGGCGCGATGGCGAAGGCCCATCACCTCGCCCTCCTCCGTCCAGGCGGTGACGGCGAGCGGATCGGCCAGGCTGTCGCGCGCGACCAGGAGCGAGTGATAGCGCGTGGCGGTGAAGGGGTTCTCCAGGCCGGTGAAGAGATCCCGCCCGTCGTGGTGGATGGGGGAGGTCTTCCCGTGCATGAGCCGCGCGGCGCGGGTGACGCGGGCACCGAACACCTCTCCGATCGCCTGGTGGCCCAGACACACGCCCAGGAGGGGAAGGCGGCCCGAGAGGCGCCGGACGAGCTCCTCGCTGATGCCGGCATCCCGCGGGACTCCGGGCCCGGGCGAGATGACCACGCCGTCGTAGCCCCCTGCCTCCACGCTCCCGGGCGTGGCGGCGTCGTTGCGGGCCACCTCTACCTCTGCTCCCAGCTCGCGCAGGTACTGCACCAGGTTGTAGGTGAAGGAATCGTAGTTGTCGAGCATGAAGAGGCGCAGCGGCCGGTCGTTCACGAGCGGCGGCCTTCGGCGAGAATGGCCCGCGCGGTGCGCCGGGCGTCCTCCCCTCCCGCGCTGCCGGCCAGCATCCGCGCCAGTTCCTCCTCCCGCTCCTTCCCGGAGATCTCCTCGATGGCGACCCGGGTCCGCTTGCGGTCGACGGTCTTGACGAGGCGCAGGTGGTGTCCCGCGCGGCCGGCGATGACGGCGAGATGGGTCACCACGAGCACCTGCCGCTCCCCTGCGATGGCGGCGAGCCGCGCACCCACCGCTTCCGCCACCAGGCCGCCGATCCCCGCGTCCACCTCGTCGAAGATGACCAGCGGCACGGGGTCCACGGCACGGAGCATGTTCTTGAGGGCGAGCATCACCCTCGAGGTCTCGCCTCCGGACGCGATCCGGCTCAGCGGACCCGCAGCCTCTCCCGGGTTGGCGGCCAGGACGAAGGCTGCCTCCTCCGCACCTCGCGCGGTGACCGGGTGCTCGCGCCCGGCCACCCGAAGCCCCTGCCGCGGCGGGGCGAGCTCCACCGAGAACCGCGCGTGCTCCATGCCCAGCCCCACCAGCTCCCGGGTCACCTCTCTGGCGAAGGCGGCAGCGGCCTTACTGCGCGCCGTGCTCAGCGCAGCACAGGCGGCAAGCAACTCCTTGCCCCTCGCAGCCACCTCGCGCTCGAGGGCGGCCAGCCGTTCCGGCGCCTCCTCCCAGCCCCCCACGGCCGCGCGCAGTTCTTCACGGCGGCGGATGAGATCGGCAGCGGAGCCGCGATGCTTCCGGCGCAGACGGGCCAGCAGGTCCAGCCGGGACTCGATCTCCTCGATCCGGGCCGGGTCCGCGTGGAGCCCATCGAGGTAGCGCGCCAGCTCACGGGCCGCCTCCTCGGTCGCCACCAGCGCCTCGTCGAGCTGCCGCCGCAGGGGCTCCAGCGTGTCGTCGAAAGCCGCAGCCTGGCTCAGGTGGCGGGACGCGCGGCCGAGCAGGGTCTCCGCGCTGGGATCGTCCTCGGTGAGGGCGGCCATGGCCTGCTGCACCGCCTCGGCGAGGCGGCCGGCGTGGGCGGCGACATGGCGCTCCCGCTCGAGTTCCTCCTCTTCACCCTCGCGCAGCTGCGCGGCTTCCAGCTCCTCGAACTGGAAGCGCAGCAGGTCCCTCTCCTCCTCGCTCCGGCGGGACTCGGCCAGGAACGCGTCGCGCCGGCCGAGGGCCTCCGCGAAGGCTGCATGAGCGGCGGCCGCCGCGTCGAGGAGCTCGCGATTGCCCGCGTAGGCGTCCAGGTAGCCCAGGTGGGTATCCTCGCGAAGCAAGTTCTGCTGCTCGTGCTGGCCGTGAAGGTCGGCCAGGGCCGCGCCGATCTCCCGCAGCCGGCCCACGGTGGCCGGGCGATCGTTGATGTAGGCGCGGGAGCGGCCGTCGGCGGCGAGCACGCGGCGCAGGACCAGGGCGCCGTCCTCGAGGGGCTGATCCAGGCCGCGGGCGAGGAAGTGGTCGGGGGAGAGCTCGAAGCGGGCGACGATCTCCGCTTCCTCGGCGCCCTTGCGCAGGAGATCCGCAGAGGCGCGCCCGCCGAGCACCAGGTCGAGGGCGCCCACCACGATCGACTTGCCGGCTCCCGTCTCGCCGGTGAGCGCGTTCAGCCCCGGCCGGAAACGCGCTTCGAGACGGTCCACGACGGCGAGGTTGGAGACCCAGAGTTCCGTGAGCATGGCGATCCTCTCCGGACGGGCGCGCCCCGTCACCGGTTCTTCGGGATCCCCCCCCAGTTGAGCTTCGTCCGCAGGATCTCGTAGTACGGCCGCCGCCCGACGAACGCCAGCAGCACCTTGCGCTCGGAGAGGCTCACATGGACCGGCATCTCCGGCCCCACCACATGCGCGTCCTGGCCGTCCGCCGTGATCTTGATGGCCACATCCGGAAGCAGGTTCTCGATCTGCACGATCTCTCCGTCGCCGAAGACCAGCGGCCGGATGGAGAGCGAATGCGCGCAGACCGGCGTGACGACCAGCGCGGGCAGAGAGGGATGCACGATGGGCCCGCCCGCCGAGAGGGCGTAAGCCGTCGACCCGGTGGGCGTGGCCACGATGAGCCCGTCGGCGGTGAAGGTGCCCACATAGCTGTGGTCGATGCTCATCTTGAGCACCACCGCCCGCCGCGTGAAGCTGCCCTCGTCCACCACGATGTCGTTGAAGGCGTGCAGCACCAGCGGCTCCCCGCCCGGTTCCCTCGTGGTGGCCTTGATGAGGCGGCGCTCCTCGATGCGGCAATCCCCCGCCAGCACCGCCTCCAGACAGGAGTCCACCTCGTTCGAGGGGACCGCGGTGAGGAACCCCAGCCCGCCCAGGTTGATGCCCAGGATCGGGATCTCCCGGCCCTCCAGCGCGCGCACCGCGGTGAGGAGGGTGCCGTCGCCCCCAAGGCACAGCACCATGTCGGCGTCGTGGTAGAAGTCCGCCTCCCCGTCGCGCTCCCCCAGGGCCTCGGCGAGGTCCCGCCGCAGGAGCACCTCGACCCCCGCCTTGCGCAGCCGCGCGATCACCATGCGCGCCGTCGGCAAGGCCTCCGACTTGTGCAGGTTCGCGAGGAGCGAAATCTTGCGCGCCGTCATGTCGGATCCTCCTACAGGTACCAGACCAGAGCGTAGAGCACGCCGAAGGCGGCCCCCACGAGCACCTCGAAGGGCGTGTGGCCGACCAGCTCCGAGAGCCTCTCGGGCTTGAAGGTGCGGTGCGCGTAGTGGTCGCTGACCATGCGATTCAGGATGCGCGCCTGGAGTCCGGCCGCCCGCCGCAGCCCTGCCGCGTCGTACATGATGACCAGGCTGAAGTAGAGGGTGATGCCGAACAGCGTGGAGCTCGGCCCCTCCAGAAACGCCACCGAGGTGGTGAGCGCGCTCACGCTGGCCGAGTGGGAGCTGGGCATGCCGCCGGTTCCCACCAGCCGCGTGAAGTTGACCCGCCGATGCCGGATGAGAAAGGCCAGGAACTTGTAGATCTGCACCGCGAACCCCGCGGAGAGGGCCACGATGTAGGGCGCGGAGGCCACGAAGTCCCTCATGGACGGTCCGGTGGGCTTCCCGCCCCCGCCTTGGCACAGACTTGATCTTTCATCGCTTCCCCGCCGGCCGCAGCAGCGCGCCGCCGGCGTCGCGCCGCCGGGCGTCCAGCATGTCGGCCAGGCCCCGGTACACCTCACGCCGCAGCGGCATCCGCGCTGCCGCCCGCCGGGCTGCGGCAAGATGGCGGTCCACCGCGCGGTGGGAGGCGTCGAACCCGATCACCGCCGGATAGGTCGCCTTGCCCCGCTCGGCGTCGCGCCCCGGCTCACGGCCCAGCTCGCGGAAAGTGCCGGCCGCGCCGAGGATGTCGTCCACGATCTGGAAGGCCAGCCCGAAGCCTTCGCCGTAGCGGGTGAGCAGCGACAGCCGGGCCGCGGGTGCGTCGGCGGCAATCCCCCCCATGCGCAGGGCGGCAGTGAAGAGCCGCGCGGTCTTGTGGCGATGGATGTAGAGCAGCGTGGCGCGGCTCGTCTTCCTCCCCTCGGAGAGGAGGTCCAGCGCCTGCCCGCCGACCACCCCCGCGGAGCCCGCGGCATCGCCGAGCTCCTTCACCAGCCGCGCGGCGACGGCGGGCCCAAGGGCGGCTGGGCGCGCCAGCTCCCCGAGCAGGTGGAAGCTGCGGGTGAGGAGGGCATCGCCGGCCAGGATCGCCACCCCCTCGCCGAACACCTTGTGGTTCGAGAGCCGTCCGCGGCGGTAGTCGTCGTCGTCCATCGCGGGAAGATCGTCGTGGATGAGCGAGAAGGCGTGGACCATCTCGAGAGTGGCCGCCACCGCGTCCGCCCTGTGCCCGCAGCCTCCCATGGATTCATAGGCCAGGAGCACCATCGCCGGGCGCAGCCGCTTGCCCTCCGAGAGGGCGGTGTAGCGCATGGCCTCGTGGATGACCTGCGGCCGTTCCTTGGCAGCGGGGATCAGCCGGTCGAGGGCACGGTCCACCCTCCGGCCCGCGGCGTCCAGGTAACGCCGCGCGGCCAGGGCGTCGGCGTCCGAACACACGATGCCTGCGGATCCCTGCTCAGAATGGGAGTTCCCCATCCTCGTCCTCCTGCGTGTCGTCCTCGGGGATGCCCCCCCCCACGCCTCGCGCGTCCCCGGCCAGAATGGAGGGCTCCAACGAGAATCCTCCGCCCTTCTCCGAAAGATCGCGAATGGTGGCCTCCGCGGCCGCCAGCTTCTCCAGGCACTGGCGCACGAGCCGCGTCCCCTCCGCGTACGCCTCGATGCTCTCCTCCAGAGGGACCTCGCCCTCTTCCAGCCGGGTCACGATCGCCTCCAGCCGCTCCAGCGCGGCCTCGAAACTCGGCGCCCCCCCCGTCGCGGCGGCGCCCCCTTTCGCGGTCGTCTTCTTCCTTGGGCTCATCCTTCCTCTCCCGGAGCCTCTTCCAGCTCCCGCAGGCCTCCCCACTCCACCCGCTCCACCCGCGTGTGGGCGCGGTCCGAGCTAAACTGCACCACCAGGGGCGCGCCCGGGGCAAGCCCCTTCGCGCCGGTCACCACCCGCCCCGTCCCGGGGTCCCGCGCGAGGCAGAATCCCCGTCCCAGGACCGCCGTGGGGTCGAGGGCGCCGAGCACCCGCCCCGCTTCCTGCACCCGCCGCCGGCGCCCTTCGGCCCATGCGACGGTTGCCGCGGTCAGGCGCAGGGCCAACCCATCCACCCGCTGCTCCTCGCGGCGCAGGAACTCCTCCGGGCGGCGCAGGCCATAGGCGGAGACCAGCCGTCCCAGCCGCAGGCGCCGCTCCTCCACGAGCCGCAGCACCCGGCGCTGCATCCGGTCGCCGTGGTGCAGGAAACGCCGCGCCACCTCGCGCCGGTCGGGCACCGCGATCTCCGCCGCGGCGGAGGGCGTGGGCGCCCGCAGGTCCGCCACCAGATCCGCGATGGTGAAATCCGTCTCATGCCCCACGGCGGAAATGACCGGGGTGCGGCAGGCCGCGATGGCCCGCGCCACCGGCTCCTCGTTGAAGGCCCAGAGGTCCTCGAGACTGCCGCCCCCACGCCCGACGATGATCACATCGGCTCCGCCCCAGCCGTCCAGCCGCGCCAGCGCAGCTGCAATCTCCCCCGCCGCGCCCTCGCCCTGCACCCGCACCGGCACGAAGACGATCCGCGCCGCCGGCCAGCGCCGCGTGAGCACATGCAGGAGGTCCCGCACCGCGGCCCCGGTGGGCGAGGTGACGATGCCCACCGTCCCCGGGTAGGCGGGCAAGGGGACCTTGCGGTCGGCGTCGAAGAGGCCCTCCGCGGCAAGGCGGCGCTTCATGGCCTCGAAGGCCTGCATGAGCGCGCCCAGCCCGGCCGGGACCATGGTCCGCAGGATGATCTGGAGATCGCCGCGGGGAGCGTAGATCGAGATCTCTCCCTCGGCGACCACCTCCACCCCGTCCGTGGGCTGGAAGCGCAGCCCGGCCGCGGCGCCCCGGAACATCACGGCCCGCAGCTGGGCGTCCCGGTCCTTGAGCGCAAAGTAGAGGTGGCCCGATGCGGCCGGCCGGTAGTTGGAGATCTCGCCGCGCACGCTCACCCTGCCGAAGGCCCCGGCGAGAGTCCGCTGCAGGGCGCCGGTGATCTCGGAAACCGAGTAGACCGCCGCGGCCTCGTTCACGCCGGGCAATCCCGGCGCGCCGGGCTCCCGCGCCGCACGCGCATCACGCCTCCCCGATCGCGAAGGGCCTGGTGACCGCGCCGGCGGCCGCGTCCACCGTGTTGCGCATGAGCATGGCCACCGTCATGGGGCCCACACCACCGGGAACGGGCGTCATCGCCGAGGCCACCTCGAAGGCCTCGGGGACGACATCCCCCACCAGCCTGGTCTTGCCCGGCTTCTCCGGGTTGGGCACACGGTTCATGCCGACATCGATGACCACCGCGCCCGGCCGGACCATCTCCGCGGTCACCGCGCCGGCCCGCCCCATGGCCGCGACCAGGACATCCGCCTCGCGGGTGAAGCGCTCCGGCGCCCGGCTGCGGCTGTGCAGCAGGATCACGCTCGCGTCGCGTCCCCCACCCTTCTGGCTGAGCAGGTTGGCCAGGGGACGGCCGACCACATTCGACCGCCCCATCACCGCCACCGTTGCCCCGCGCAGGGAGATCCCTTCGCGCAGGAGCAGGTAGAAGATGCCCAGCGGTGTGCAGGGAACGAAGGCGGCCTCTCCCCGGACCAGCTTCCCGACATTCACCGGGTGGAACCCGTCCACATCCTTGGCGGGATCGATGAGGTCGAGGAGCGCCATGGCGTCGAATCCCGGGGGGAGAGGAAGCTGGAGCAGGATGCCGTGGACCCCCGGGTCCTCGTTGAGGCCGCGCAGGGCGTCGCGCGCGGCCGAGGGATGCGCGTCGGCTGGCAGGATCACCTCGCGGGTCGTCACCCCCACCGCCTGGGAGGCCTCCGCCTTCTTGCGCAGGTAGACGACGGAGGCGGGGTCCTCGCCGATGCGCATCATGGCGAGGGTGGGAAGGACGCCGCGCCTGCGCAGCTCGGCCGCGCGCGACGCCGCCTCTTCCTGGATCTCCGCCGCCCGCACCAGGCCGTCGATGCGTCGCGCCGTCATGCCGGGTCTCCTTCCTCCAGGGCGCGGGTGATCCGCTCGATGGAGAGCGCGCGCCCGGTGGCGTCGTCCAGCCGGATCCGCACCGCGTGCAGGCGGATGTCCCGGGTGGCCGGCTGGAACTTCTGGTACATGCCGGTGAGAAAATGCGCGATCACCGCCTTCTTCTCCATCCCGATCACCGAGTCGTAGGGGCCGGTCATGCCGATGTCGGAGACATAGGCGGTGCCTCCGGGGAGCACCCGCTCGTCGGCGGTGGGAATGTGCGTGTGGGTGCCCACCACCGCGGCGGCTCGCCCGTCCAGGTACCACCCCAGGGCCATCTTCTCCGAGCTGGCCTCGGCGTGCACATCGATGACGACATGGCGCGCCTCGCGGGTCCTGGCCTCCTCGAGGAGAGCGTCCACCGCGCGGAAGGGATCGTCGAGAGGGCGCATGAAGACCCGGCCGAGGACGCAGCCCACGGCCAGCCTCCCGCCGGGGGCGTCCACGACGGCCAGGGTGGCGCCCGGAGTCCCCGGGGGGTAATTGGCGGGGCGCACCACCCGCTCCTCGCGGGCGATGAAGCCATGTCCATCGCTCTTGTCGAAGAGGTGGTTGCCGCCGGTGAGCAGGTCGACTCCGGCCGCGAAGAGCTCGCCCGCGGTATCGTGGGTCAGGCCGGCCCCGGCGGCCAGGTTCTCGCCGTTGGCGATCACCACATCGAGCTGGAGTTCGCGCCTCAGGTCGGGCAGGTGCCGGGCCACGGCCTTGCGGCCGGGCCGGCCCATCACGTCGCCGATGAAGAGGATGTTCATGACAAAAGAAAATTCCCCGCCGGATGCCGTGTGAGTCGGGTTTTTGAACCTAAACTTACCAGGTGGGCACCGTATTCCGGAGTTCGTGTTCCCCGCGAACGGGGATCACTCCGTCCGGATTTCAAGTTCCCGAAGTCTAGGTGTTGGCTCAAAAATACCTGGAATCATCACGGACAGGGCAGGGAATCTTCAAACCCGCCTGTGCTGTGCGTTCCGCGCGCCGCGGCTGCACCGCGCTTACCCACGATGTTAGCTCTCGCGCAGCGCGCCGTCCAGCAGTTCCTCCACATGTTCGAGCCTCCGCACCAGCTCGCGTCGCGCACGCTGGTTCTTCTCGCGCTCCTCGAGCAGCTCACCCGCGATGGTGAGCGACGCCAGCATGCACACCTTGGCCGGAGTCTGCGTGCCCTTCGGGTCAAAGTCGCGCATCTTGCCGTCCACATAGGAGGCGATGCCGGCCAGGGCCTCCGGGTTCATGTCCGTGCGCAGGTCGTAGGACACTCCGCCCAGCTCCACCTTGAGCGTTCTCACCGTCTTGTCCATGACTCCCCTCGTTCAGGCGTCGCGCCGCTGGATGCCGCGCCGGCGCAGCTCGGCCAGGATCCGGTCCACGGCGGCGTCCACATCCCTGTCCTCCAGCGTCCGGTCCGGAGCGCGGAAGGTCAGGCTGAACCCCAGGCCCACATGGCCTGAGGGAATGTGCTTGCCACGATAGTGATCGAAGAGCTCGATCGCCTCCAGGCGATCCCCCGCCGCCTCGCGGATCCATCCGCGCAGCTCCTCCTGGGTGCGCTCGGCGGGGACCACCAGCGCCAGATCCCGGCGCATGGCCGGGAAGCGCGAGGGCTCCTCGTAGCGGCGCGGCACGCCGAGGTCCAGCGGGAGCGCGTCCATCCGCAGCTGTCCCGCCAGCACCGGCCGGTTCAGGTCGAAGCGCGCCCGCGTCTGCGCATCCACTTCCCAGAGAAAACCGAGGACCTTCCCCTCGCCGCCCAGCGCGGCGATCGCCCCCGGCGGGACGAGGTCCTCGTCGGGATGGGGACGCCAGCGGGTGCCCTCTACCCCGAAGGCGGCGAGAAGCTCCTCGACGAAGCCCTTGAGCCCCTGCAGATCGAGGCTCCGCTGCCCCCGCTCGAGCGAGGGAGCGAAGACGCCGGCGGCGGCCGCGAGTCCCACCCACTCCGTTTCCTCGGGGAGCTCTTCCGCGCCGCCCGGGCGGCGGCGAAAGGTCTTGCCAATCTCGTAGAGACGGGCCTCGGGCTGGCCGTGGCGCAGGTTATGGCCGATCGCGGCCAGGAGCGAAGGAAGCAACGAGAGGCGCAGCCCCTCCTCCTCGCGCGAGCGGGGCTCGAAGAGGGGGAAGAAGGCGGCCTCCGCCCGCGCGACGGGGATGCCCGCCAGGGCCGCCGCGTCCCGTGGCGTCAGCGTGCGCGTCACCGCCTCGTGAAAGCCGAACCCGCGCAGCAGCGACCCGACCCGCCGGCGGCGGGTCTCCTCGGGCTGGATGGGCGCGCTCACCGCCCCTGCGTTGTAGGCCCGGGAGCCTATGGCGTCGTAGCCCCGATGGCGGGCCACCTCCTCCACCAGGTCGCATTCCTCGAAGACATCGCGGCGCCAGGAGGGTACGGTCACCGAGAGGGTACCGTCCTCCATGTGCGCGATGGCGAACCCAAAGGCAGCCAGGCGCGACGCGATCTCCTCCAGGGGGACGGGCACGCCGAGGGTCTCCCCCACCTTGCCCGGACGCAGCGAGATCACCCGCGGCGCGAGAAGCCCGGGGTCTGCGGTTTCCGCGTAGCCGGGCGCCACCGTTCCGCCGCCGAGCTCCCCGATGAGGCCCGCCGCGCGGCGCGCGGCCCGGGCCACATTGCCCGGATCCACTCCGCGGCGGAAACGGATGGCGGCGTCGGTGTCCAGGCGCAGGGAGCGCGAGCTCTTGAGGATCCGCTCCGGACGGAACCAGGCCGCTTCCAGCACGATGCTGGTGGTCCCCTCGTGCACCTCGGTGTTGGCCCCGCCCATCACGCCCCCGGCCGCGATGGGCCGTTCCCCGTCGGTGATGAGAAGCACCTCGGGATCCAGCGGGCGATCCACGCCGTCCAGGGTGGTGAGGCGCTCGCCGGCCCTCGCGCGACGCACGAGGATGCGACCGGCGCCCAGACGGTCGGCGTCGAAGGAGTGGAGCGGCTGCCCCATCTCCTGCATGACGAAGT